>JBLGAM010000024.1:0-34358 GCA_047612305.1 Planctomycetota bacterium
GCCTGCTTTCTTCCGGGTTCTCAAGAATCAGATTTACTAATTTCTTACTTGTAAATTTCTTAAAGCCCCTTACCCATTCAGACAATTTCCCATCTTTTTGCTGGACGACCAAGTGAATATGATTACTTATAATTAAAAAGCCATATAGATACAAACCCTTTTCATTTCGAGCGTAAGTAAGATTTTCCAAAATAAATCACGGTAAACTTTTCTTGAAAAGACATCCGCCCAACCTATAACTTGAAAAGTCAAGAAGTATGGCATTTCCTGATTCCTGCCCCGATAGCTATCGAGATGGTATGCTTCGCCCATAGAATGAAAATAATTCAAATCGCCCGAATTGCTCCCAACTGCTGTTCGGGATCTATAAAAAAGAAAGGTGTATTTCAAACTATGCCTAGTCAATCACATGGTCCTAGGGGCGCCTTCAGGTAAATAGGTTGGAGGAAAAGTGATCTGGTTGCCATCACGAGCTGCGCGATAATGAGGAGACATTATTTCTACTCCCGCTTCATTAAAGGCATCTTGGATGAATGAGTGAAGGTCAGAGTAGATTAGTGCCGCTTTTTCAGGAGTAATAGTATATGCATTGATTTGATAGCTCACATAGAAATCATCTAGACTTGTTTGCAATACAAAAGGACTAGGCTCTTTCAATGTTCTGTCTGTTTTCAGTGCCGCTCCTATCAAGAGCTCATGAACTTGTTTCCAAGGAATATCATACCCAATAGTAACAGTGGAGTGGAGGATCAGGCCAGGCCCGTTTGCTTCAACAGAGTAATTAATTGTTTTACCGGCCAGTATCGAGGCGTTTGGGATAGTTACTTCTTCGTTTTTGATAGTACGGAGTCTAGTTACTAGCATCGTTTTTTCGATTACGTCACCAGTAGTATCACCTATTTTCACTCGATCACCAAGCTTAAAGGCTCTCATATATATGATCACTAGACCTGCAATAATATTACTAATAGCAGAAGATGAACCCAATGAAATCAGCAAGCCGAGGAAAACGCTGACCCCCTGAAATGCAGGTGAATCTGAGCCAGGCAGATATGGGAAAATTACTATAAAAGAAAAGGCAATTATGATAATCTTAACCAGATTAAATGTCGGTCTTGACCATTCAGGATAGAAGCCAGGTATGGATAAATTGCCTCTTTCTACCTCTACTGAAATAAAATTGATGGCCCTAAAGATATAAAACGTGATGAATACCACCACAAGTATCATGAAAAGCTCAGGGAGATATCCGATAAAACCTAATGCAATTACTTTTAGAGGAGAAGTGATGTAACCAAGGAGCATTGTTGCCACTCCTTTAGTAGCTGGGAAAATGCTGAAGATTATGGGAAGTGAGAGGTAAAGTAAGATGATAATCAGGAAGATTTTAAGCGCTCCCATGACTAGGAAAAAAAGTTTTTCCTCTCGCTCAGCAGAAAGAATTTCAATGTTTTTGATCTTGATACCTTTGAAAAAGGTATGCCATCTACGAAGGATGAAATCGATTAACTTATTGAAGCCCGTGTTGATGAGTTTTACTAAGAAAAACAGTAAAATAAAGATTCCTAATAATAACCCACCTCGAGTAAGATTGGCGAAAAGATTTTTCTTATCGTAGTGTGTAGTATAGCTAGCTTTGATAGCTGCCATGTACTGTTGAGCTAGCACTCCTTTTTCCTTCCCTAAAGCTTCACCATCTCCCTTCGTGATACTAGCAATGATCCGCTCGCCATACAAGATTTCGGTTGAGACTTCATCTTCAACTGTTGTAAATAGAGCTAGATCCAGCGCATCATTTTCTATGAGTAGTGTAAGCTTATCACTTTGGTTTTCGGCACGCTCAGCAGCACTGTATTGGCCTAGTTTGGAACTTATATAAAATAGAGTGTCAGTAAAGAATATTACTGGGTATTTTTTCACTTGCACTTGCACTTTGGATACCGTATCCAGCTCCATTTGCTGTGCAAAAAGATTGGATGAAAGAGAAATTAAGCAACACAGAATAAGAAGAGCTTTGATTCTATGTTTGTTAATTTGAGATAATTTAAAAATCATAGGTGCCCTTAATTTTAATAGTTAATCAAAAAGATATAGGATAAATCAGATGATTGAACTGCTAATAAAGCAAGTAATTTTCTTTGTTTTCTGTAATTTTGACTAAAGCCCCAAAATAATATGAAGTTTAACAAAATCTTTTTCGGGCTATGGATTTTCATCTTCGCTCTTTTTGCCTATTAACAATTTAATGATCCTGATCTAGAAGTTTGGGTGAGTATTTATGGTGTGGCAATGATATTTTGTCTTCTGGGTACTAGTGGGATTTTTCCGAAAATCCCCCATCTGGTTATAGCCATTTCGTTCGTCTAAGCGTAGTTTGTCTGCTTCACTCGCGCTTGTGCACCTCGATACCACTAAATAACCTAGAAGAAATCAGTGTCCATTCTATTTTCTTTTTGGCTCTGTCCTTAAAACGAACCTGAAACATCATGGGAACTATAGGAAATGGCGCTGACGAGAAGGGATCATTCTAGACAGCACAGGACAATCTATGGAAGTGGTTTTCATAACTAATCCTATCCAAATTCCTGTTATGATAAAATCAAGTTGCTTTTTAATACTACTGATCACCCTTCTCCTTCTTGAAGTACAACCATTGCTTGCCCAGGTCCCACCTGCAGGAGGTTCTGGCAAAAGTGGTGGGCAGGGGGAAAGCCGGGCCGTCGATCCGGATTCGCCGGTAGTGAGCTTTGGACCCACACCCAGACAGGCCTTGCTCGTGGGCGAGAAGGCTGCGGGCAGACTGGTGATCATCGATCCCGAAACACTTGAAGTGGTAGCGCGTATTCCGGCAGGAGGAAATCTTCATGAACTGGCAACCGACGGGCGGTATGTGTATATCGGCTCAAATCTTCCTGGAATCACGGTGGTGGATGCTCTTGCGCAAAAGCGGATTGAGCGCATTGACATCAGCGCATTTGGAGACCGTCATGCGATTACTTTCGCAGGAAAACATCTTTACCTAGGCCATGAGACCAATCGCCTAATCACTCGTTATGATCCGGCAACCAAGACGTTTGACGAGGTCATCGGAACCCCTGGTGGGTCACACCTACTCATCGTCACTCCCGATGAACAGCGAATCTTTACTGCAAGCAGCAATGGCAGTGTGATTTCTATTGTCGATCGGGTAACAAATGAAAGTGGTAAGAAAAATTTTGTTTTCACTAATTTTCCTGGTGACACCCGCATGGAAGGCATGGCACTTTCACCCGACGGCAAGGAGTTTTGGGCCATTCATATGCATGCGAAGGAAATATCGATCATCAACGTGCCGGAGAAGAAACTGGTCAGCACTATTTCGTTTGAAGGCGGTTTGAACAACCGCATTAAGTTTACCAAGGACGGAAAATACGTATTGATGAATGAGCTACAGGGCAACGAGCTGCGCGTCTGGGATGTGGCAACACGTAAAGAGGTGAAACGTATTGACGTAGGTGCCGGTGGTGAAGGCATCTTCATCGATCCGGTACGTCCACGGGCATACTATGCGGTAAGCACCGGCAACAAGCTCGTAGTAATCGACACTAACACCATGACGGTGATCAAGGAAATAACCGACCTTCAGAATCCCGATGGTATGGCTTGGTTCAGTGCGAAATAAAATTCATTGTACTTGCGCTCAGCCGATTTCGAAAACAACGGCTAAAGAGTCACTCCTTTACCTGCTAGGTGAGTTTGCAACTACGCCTTAGAATCTTTTTAAGAGCGATTTTATTCCTTACCAATAATCAACCTCAATCAGACCTTTCAATCCTGAGCACTAGAGTTCGGATAATATTCCGGATTTTCTACAACTTCCGCTTTTAACAGGGGTATTTGGTATAAAATATATGATTTAATCCAACCAATTTAATCCAAATCGGCCATGCCTGCGGCATTTACTCTAGACGTAGATCTCATCAGTCCCAGCGGGACGATTCATCTTGTTGCCAGAGTTTTCAACTTCTGGAATAGGATATTATTCCAACTCCTTAAAAACGTATTCTGGTAAAAACTCACTTTTAAAAACATCCTGGATAACTGCTTTTCTGTATTTGACTGCGAAAACCGCCTGACAATACATCTTTGAATAGGTATTTGGCATAATATCATGTGATTTTAGTTAACTAATTTAAATAAAATCGTCCATGCCTACGGCATTTTTTAAATCATCCAACCTTCATTTTCCCAGCCATTAAAATGGCTAGCTAGCTAATCGATCATGCCTACGGCATTTACTCTAGACGTAGATCTCATCAGTCCCAGCGGGACGATTCATCTTGTTGCCAGAGGTTTTAACCTCTGGAATATCAAGAACTATATGAGCAAGCAAAGTCCCATAGGGACGGACGATAAAACCAGCACCTTGCCCCCGTCTGAGTGTAGTCAGATCGTTCTTGGCACTGGGTGTTTTTGCCTGCCCTACTCCCGACAATTATCGCGGACCGGCCCAAGGCTAAAAACACCCGCTCTGTGGGTTGTTTTTTAACGCCTTGTCCTGCTTTTATCGAATCAAGGAAGCAATCTCATTAAAGTCTAAAATCAAACCTCAAAAATCTCGTCCTGATAAATCCAGAATACTTCCCCTTTCTAATGCTTAAACTTGGAGAAGAATAAATGGAGATGAAAAAAGCCGTAGGATAACTCCACGTAATTTATTTTCTTCAACAAGAATATTTTTAATCTAATCGATGAAAAAGCTAATACTTCTTCTCATCATCTATCTGGCATTTATCAGTCTTGGACTCCCAGATGCATTATTGGGTTCTGCTTGGCCGGCAATGTTCGAATATTTGAATGTCCCCGTTGATTATGCAGGGATTATTTCGATGATTGTGGCAGCAGGAACCGTTATTTCCAGCCTATTCAGTGGTAGTTTGATCCAGAAGTTTGGCGAGGCAAAAGTGACAACAATCAGTGTAATCCTGACTGCAATTGCTCTAATGGGATTCTCATATTCCCATGAATTCTTTTTCCTTTGCTTATTGGGCATTCCTTTGGGTTTGGGTGCGGGTAGTGTAGATGCTGCACTCAACAATTATGTGGCACTCCATTACCAAGCTAAGCATATGAATTGGCTTCACAGTTTTTGGGGAGTGGGAGCTGCAATTGGGCCTATGATCATGGCCGGTTATTTAGCAAAAGGAATGTCTTGGTCCAATGGCTATAACACAATCGCATGGATACAAATCGGTTTGGTAGTTATTTTGATTCTTTCGCTTCCGCTTTGGAGCAATAAACAACTAGCCAGTGATGCAGGACAGAAAGGAGTTTCTGACAACTTCCTCAACTTATTAAAAACAATTCCTGGCCTTAAACAGGCACTTTTAATCTTCTTTTGTTACTGTACGATTGAAGCAACTTTCGGATTATGGGGAGCTAGTTTTTTGGTTTTCGAAAAAGGTTTCGCAGCAGATGAGGCCGCAAGACTGGTTTCTCTATACTATGTGGGGATTACAGCCGGCAGACTATTTTCCGGTTTCTTAACCAAGTATTTCAGCAACAGGCAATTGGTTAATTTGGGACAGGTTGTCATTGCTATTGGATTAGGTTTATTATTCATGCCCTATGACGTTATGCTTTTACCTGGATTTCTGATAGTTGGGTTAGGTTGTGCTCCGATTTTTCCAAGTCTTTTACATGAAACGCCGGTGAATTTTGGAGAAAAACACTCACAAAAAATTATGGGAATGCAAATGGCTAGCGCTTATGTTGGAATTACGCTCATGCCCTTCCTTTTTGGAAAAATAACAACACTAACAGGGTATTCATCTTTAGTGTATTTTTTGGGAATATTTCTATTGCTGATGGCCCTCCTTACAAAAGCATTAAATCAAAAAATCGGTAAGAAATTGCATTCACAAAAATCCTAAACTTACTATCACCTCGAATTAAAACCAATGAAATGGTTTTTTGAACTGAATCATAAACAATCTAGCCCACGATTGAAATCGTGGGCTTTGAGGTAGAAACCCTATTTAACCATCTCTATAATCACAGGTGCCGCTTTTATCGAATCAAAGAAGCAATCTCATGAAAGAACACCTTCGAATAACCCATTTTGCCTTATATTGACTTACCATATAAAATCAAGATCTCGCAATTATGAAACTCCTCAAACTGGCCGTACTTTTTCTCCTTTTCCTAGGAATGGGAGCTCATCCACTACTCGCCCAAGTCAAACCTAATTTTGAAAACGGGGAAGCCCAAATCATCCCGGAACTGAAAGATTCCGCCAACTGGATCCGTACTGATCTCTGGGTGGAAACAGAGTTTGACACAGATGGAGACGGTAAAAAAGACCGCATGCATGTGGATGTGACCCGGCCGAAACAAACCGAGACGGAGGGACTTAAGCTTCCTGTAGTCTATGCCAGCAGTCCTTATTATTCAGGCACGGCCGGAAGTGCTCCTCTCTTTTGGGATGTAAAACATGAACTAGGTGCTCCAGCTCCTCCAAGAAACCAATTCGAGGTCGTGCGCACAGGTGAGCGGCCGATAATCTCCAATTCCGAAATTATGCTATGGGTACCTCGTGGATACATTGTGGTTCACTCCTCCTCTCCGGGCACCGGACTTTCTCAGGGTTCTCCTACCGTCGGTGGAGACAATGAATCCTTAGCTCCAAAGGCCGTGATCGAATGGCTCACTGGCAAAGACAATGGCTATACTACGCCGGATGGAAATGAAAAAGTGTACGCATTTTGGTCCACTGGGAAAGTGGGAATGACAGGAACTTCCTACAACGGTACGCTCCCACTGGCAGCGGCAACTACTGGCGTAAAAGGTCTTGAGGCCATTATCCCCATCGCTCCCAATACATCCTATTATCATTATTACAGATCCAATGGACTCGTCCGATCACCGGGAGGATATCTGGGAGAAGACATCGATGTATTGTATGATTTCATCCATAGCGGCGATGAATCCAAAAGAGCCTATAACAATAAAACAGTCCGTGATACAGAAATGGCCCAAGGCATGGATCGAGCCAGCGGCGACTACAATGACTTCTGGGCTGGCCGAGACTACCTCAA
Organism: Planctomycetota bacterium; assembly: GCA_047612305.1. Classification (GTDB taxonomy): domain Bacteria; phylum Bacteroidota; class Bacteroidia; order Cytophagales; family Cyclobacteriaceae; genus Algoriphagus. Next base: position 7,077 of record JBLGAM010000024.1, read on the forward strand.
TGACATGGGCCCAATGAAAGCCGCACTGTTGATGTCGCATGGTTTCAATGACTGGAACGTGATGCCGGAGCACAGCTATAGAATTTATGATGCAGCTCGCGCCAAAGGAATTCCAGCTAAAATCTTCTATCATCAAAACGGACATGGCGGACCTCCTCCATTTTCGATGATGAATCGTTGGTTTACCCGCTACTTACATGGAGTGGAAAACGGTGTGGAAGAGGGACCTAAAGCATATATTGTCCGAGAGCGAGATGAGCAAAGTAATCCAACCGCCTATGCGGACTTCCCAAATCCGGAAGCTACCAACGTGAATTTTTACCTAAGTGCAGGCGCTCCAGCAGCAGGTTCCATGGGACTTGAGAAAGAGAATACTGGCAAACAAGAAACGCTGGTAGATAACTATTCCTTCACAGGCTCAGCTTTGGCGCAGGCAGATTACACCGAGCATCGCTTGCTCTACCTCAGCCCGGTGCTCACAGCCCCGATTCATATTTCAGGAATTTCGACGATTACGGTGAAACTGGCATCAAGTACCCCTGCAGCCAATCTTTCTGTTTGGTTGGTTTCCCTGCCTTGGACAGAGGGGAGAAATGCAAAAATCACGGATAATATCATTACCCGAGGCTGGGCAGATCCACAAAACCACGCCTCCATCCGAAAAGGAGAGCCTTTGGTGCCTGGGAAGTTCTACGAAGTAAGCTTCGACTTGCAGCCGGATGATCAGATCATCGCTGCAGGCCAGCAGATTGGTCTGATGATCTTCTCCTCTGATGCCGAGTTTACAATTTTACCCAAGCCCGGCACAGAACTGACGATAGATCTGGATGGAACAGTCTTGACCCTTCCGGTGGTGGGAGGAAAAGGGATGGTGGAGAAGGCTGTGAAATAGTCTGAGGTGGAGATTAGAAATTTACTCCCGTCTGGATGTATTCAGATCGCCGGTTTGCCCCTCCGTCTGGGTGTAGTTAAATTCTAATAGTGACTAGGCTTAATCTTCCCACCAATCTCTTTTCTTTAATCGACTCAGCTTTTTCCTTGCTTACTTTTTCATTCTGGATGATTTAAAAAACCTCGCTTTAATTATCCTTCCCAAAAGTGGCCTATCGGGAGTTTAATCAAGTTTTGTGCAGCTATCAAAGTTCACTCTTGATTACGATGAATTGATTCAAAATCACCATATTCGGGTTAAGCAGATCGATTGAAGTGAAGATTTGCATCCCATCTAAAATCGATTTTAATCATGGATAAGAAAAGGAGAAATGTAGTTCGTAGCCTGGCACTTGCACCAATTTTATTAGGTTCTCGCAGCCTATTCGCAAGTCAATCCATGGCCCCTTACGCCCCATCCAGATTACAATACAGTATCAACGCCTATTCCTTTAATTCTTTGCTAAGAAGCGGAGAAATGACATTTTTTGACATGATGGAATTTGCTGCAGAGATCGGTCTTAATTCGGTGGACTTAACTGGCTATTATTTTCCTTCCTATCCCGAGATTCCGGAAGACAGTGAGCTCTTTAGTCTGAAAAGAAAAGCGCTGGAACTTGGACTGAATATCTCTTGGACGGGTATCAGAAATAATTTTGTGAATCCAGATGCAGCAGCAAGAAGCCCTGATCGAGAATTAATACGGAAATGGCTAGCTGTTTCATCCAGTCTGGGAGCTTCAATTATGAGGGTTTTTACAGGCAAGCAATCTTATGAAGGGTACACCAAGAATGAAGTGAAAGAGTGGCTTGTTGAGGAGTTTAAAACCTGTGCTACTTATGGAAAAGAGAAAGGTGTGATAGTGGGTCTACAAAATCACAACGAGTTTCTATTTCAGAGTGAGGAAGTGATTGACATACTAAAAAGAGTCGATTCTGAGTGGTTCGGTTTGATTCTAGACATAGGTAGTTTGCATGCGGAAAACCCCTACAATGAAATCGAAAAATTGGCGCCATATGCAAATTATTGGTTTGTGAAAGAACATGTATTCCCAAATGGCACTAAGACTCCTGTAGATATGAATAAGATTGCAAGGATAATTAAGGACCAAGGCTATCAGGGGTATGTCTCGTTTGAAAGCCTTTCTGAAGGTGATCCCAAGCAACTAATCTCTGCTATGTTTAATTCATTCAAAACAGCCTATGAAAAACTTTCCTAATGATTTAAGCAAGCAGATTGAGCCTAGATTCAAACTAAAATAAAAGTGCCATTTTGCCTAAGCTTACCCCACTAAGCTAATGAGGAATAGAAGAGATTTTCTTAAAAAAGGAGGTTTGGCTGCAGCTACTTCCACTGCTTTTACTCTGCCCCCTTCCCGGTGTAGTCAGATAGTTTGTCTAGTTGTCTCTCCCCTGAGGCACAAAATACTAATAGGCTCTAATTGATTAATTACTAGCTACAACAAACGATATCGTACCTACCTCTACTGAGTCACTTGAAAGTACCGCATACTACAAATACTCAGTTGCTAGTAAAAAGTCCAGAGGCACCTATCATACTTGTACCTTTGCAACTGCTTATTAAGCCATTATAAGCTAAGGTAATCAGCTAGTTATTTTTTTTATATTGACAGACGATTCTCAATAACTAGTCAATCACCCCTAAAATTCTACGATGAAAAATGCACTCAAAGGGATTATCCTCCTGCTCTTGCTCACAGGAAATACCTTAGCACAAGGGACTTATCAGTTCCAACCCCCTATAGAAAGCCGTACTGTCGATCTCCTACACGAAAATCAACTCATTTTTAAGGATCTCAACAAAAACAAAAAACTAGACGGCTATGAAGATTGGCGCCAGCCAGTTGACATACGCATAGCGAATTTACTAAGTCAAATGACGCTGGAAGAAAAAGTTGGGATGCTTTTAATCAACACGCTTAACGCTGGCGAAAAAGGAAAAATGACTGATGGGGCGGTGGACTTTATTGAAAATCAGAAAATGACCAGATTCATTTTCAGAAACACCATTAAAGACAATCCTGTAAACTCAGGCGCTGGGAATGGTTTTGCCGGAACACAAATCACCCCTTTTGATGCAGCGCAATTCATGAACTCTGTTCAAGAACTTTCTGAGCGCACCCGCCTGGGCATACCGGCTATGTTTAAATCAAACTCCAGAAACCATATGGACTATGATTCACGTGCCGGAATTAACGTGGAGTCCGGATCATTTTCATCGTGGCCAAAAGAAAGTGGACTGGCTGCAACAAGAGACCTAGAGCTTATTGCCGACTTCGCTAAAATAATGGCGGAAGAATGGAATTCGATTGGCTTGCGCGGTATGTATGGATACATGGCCGACTTGGCTACCGAACCGCGATGGTATCGTGTCCATGAAACCTTTACGGAAGACAGTGAGCTGGCGGCTAATATCATCACGGTGCTCATAAAAAATCTACAAGGCGACAAGTTGAATTCAAAAAGCATTGCCTTAACCATTAAACATTTTCCTGGTGGTGGGCCGCAGGAAGGCGGTGGAGATCCGCATTATGCATTTGGAAAAAACCAAGTTTATCCTGCCGGCAAATTCGATTACCACCTCGCTCCATTTAAAGCTGCTGTTGATGCAGGTGCTTCATCCATCATGGCCTACTATGGTATTCCGGTGGGTCAGCCTTATATGCCCAACACGGTTGGGATGGCTTTTTCAAAAGGTATCTTAACAGACTTATTACGTACTAAGCTCGGCTTTAATGGCTATGTGAATTCCGATACTGGTATTATTGGCGACAAGGCCTGGGGATTAGAAGATAAGAGTGTTGAGGAACAAATTCTGATTGCGATAGACGCAGGTACTGATATCCTTTCCGGTTTTAGTAACAACAAACAACTCTTAGACTTAGTAAAGTCCGGCAAACTTTCAGAAAGTCGAGTAAATCTTTCGGTGACGAGATTATTGAAAGAGCAATTTGAATTAGGCTTGTTCGAAAACCCATACGTTGACCCAAATCGTGCCGCGTATGTGGTGGGTAATCCTTCCTTCCAACGAAAGGCCGACCTCGCACAACGAAAATCAATTGTGCTTCTCCAAAACAAAATGACGCTTCCGCTAGCACAACCCAAAGAGCAGGACACGCTAAGAATCTTTACCATGGGGATGAATACTGCTATGTTTAAAGAGGGAGCATGGTCAAATTATAAAGTCAATTCAGGCGATTACAACAAAACTAAAGGTGAAACATTGCCAGCGATAACGGAAGAAACAGATTTCGCTATTATCCGAATTCAGGTAACTACTGACGGAGGGAGCGATAGAAGATTTGGAGGTGCCAGTCCTGATGAATTAAACTTTCTCTCATTTTCAGAAATGGCAAAATCAAACTCATGGAAGATTTCACCATCATTGGATGACATTCAAACCATTATGAAAACAGTAGGTCCTGATAAAACAATTTTATCCATCGACTTCCGCCAACCTTATGTGCTTGATGAAGCCAGTGGTGTACGCAATGCGGCAGGCATACTAGCTACGTTTGGAGTAAGCGATGCCGCCGTTATGGATATTATTATGGGAAAATTTAACCCAACCGGAAAACTGCCATTTGCATTGGCTAAAACAAGCTCGGCAATTGTAAAACAAGATCCAGATGCGCCAGGCTATCCTGAAGAAGATACCTTATTCCCATTTGGATTTGGGCTAACGTATAAGTAAGCCGTTGAATTTGTGGGGAGATTAATATTAAGTACTTGGAGCAAGATCTCCCCTCTCGGCGCAGTCAGTTCGCTGGATTATCTAGGCCTGTCACGATAGTCATTTAGTGTAAAACGCCTTGCTATTACACCTTGGAGTATTAATGCATGAATCGAAATACTATTCCTTCCTAATAAGCTGCACCGCATCCAATCGTACTCTTGCTTTTTTTATTAGGGACGATAAGGTATTCCGCTCTTCTATCGCTGCCTGAATTTCGTCGGCCCGAATGTCCTTGTTCTTTTTTTGTAAAGCGGTAAGCCGATTGATTTCATGATCCAGCTTTTGGTTCATTCGTGCTAATCCCTTGCTTATTTCTTGTTCGCCCAGTTCCTCCGCGATTTCTGTGGCAGATGAAATCATATTGGGCAGCAGGGTATCTACAAATACTTCATTTTCCAGTAAGGGTTCTATTCTGCCGGGCACTACGTTTTTGTTGAGCATTGCAACAGAATAGTTAGCTGTCACTTCTTTTCCCGTATGGTCAACTACAATTCTCAGCGGCGTATCAGCGAGGAAGCGGTCTATGTCAATACGTTGCTTGCCAGCAGTTTCAAGAACAAAAATCAATTCCAGCAATAGACCTGCACCGCCAGTTCCCCGAATCAATCCACAGCTCGCGCTTCCGATAGTTGAGCTGAGCACCTTATCGATGGCACCAGTTGCCATAGGGTGATCCCAGGTAAGAAAGCTTACATCCTCTCTGCTGAGTGCTCGTTTCCGATCGAATGTCACCTGAACTCCCTCCTTCGGAACGGAAGGAAACACCTCAGCGCTATAGGATGCGGGATGTAGCAGGTACGTTCTGGAGGCCAAGTCTTCCATCTCTATATCAAAATATCTAAACACTTTGGTCAGGTAAGTTTCCAGCGCCGGATCATGATCTTCAGCCTGAATTTGCTCAATCAGTTTTTCTGCTACTTTAGGACGAAATGAATTCATTTCCAGCAACTTATCACGTCCTTCAGCAAGATTTTTCTTAAGTTCTTTTTGATATTCAGCTGTTTCTCCAATCAATGCTTCTAATTCTGACTCGGTGGCTTCAACCGCTGGTGTATTGGCAAGGTGAAGCAATCGCTTGCTGAATAATTTAGATATAACATTCCCTCCTTCCAGATTGGTGTTAAAAGCATCTAAGCCTTCATGAAACCACCTAACAATGGACTCTTGGGGACTACCAACCAGATACGGAATGTAAATCGTAATATCCTCTTTTTGTCCTATTCGGTCAAGGCGACCTATTCGCTGCTCCAGCAATTCGGGATGGAGGGGCATGTCAAATAGCACAAGATGATGGGCGAATTGGAAATTTCGACCCTCACTCCCTATTTCTGAGCAGAGGAGGATTTGAGCACCCTCAGACTCAGCAAACCATGCAGCATTCCGATCCCGCTGTACAAGCGAGAGGTCTTCGTGGAAAACGCTTGCTGTCAATTCGGAGAAATTACTTAACGCCGATTCCAATGCCAGCACCTTTTCCTTGGAGCTGCATATCAAAAGTATCTTTGCATCCTGTAATTCGGCCATTTTCGCTACCAGCCACATCACTCGCGGATCTTCATCAAACCAAAATTCCTGCTCTGGTTTTGTTTCTGAAGCATGTTCCATATCAGAGGAAAACTCATTTCTTAGACGTTCAATCCATAGGTTATGATTTTCTCGCTCCTGAATAGGAATCAGCTGGGCGATCCGCTTAGGGAATCCGCTCATGGCCAATCGGGTATTTCGAAATAATACTCTTCCAGGACCATGCTGATCAAGCAAATCTTCGATAAGGTTGTGTTTGGTCAGCTCATCTTTATTGGCTAGTAAGGCAATTCTTTCTTTGGAGAAAATCCCTTCCAACAGGCTTGTTTCTTTTGCTTTTAAGGCTTTGCCTGTGGATAGTTTTTCGACGATAGCTGCAATGTCTTTAGTACCTTCTGATTCGTTGATGAAATCATCGTAATTGTTGTAGCGGTTGGGATCAAGTAATCGAAGTCGTGCAAAATGACTTTCTACCCCTAATTGTTCCGGTGTAGCCGTAAGGAGGAGCAAGCCTTTTGCTACTTGACTCAACAATTCTACAATACTATACTCCGGACTTACCTCGTCCACAGACCATTCGAGGTGATGCGCTTCGTCTACCACCAACATGTCCCAGCTAGCGGAAATGGCTTGTCGAGTTCGCTTTTGTGAACCTGCCAGAAACTCAATGCTACAAATGACTAGTTGATCATCGAGGAAAGGATTTCCTTTGGGCGCACCTTTCTCAAGAGACCTACAGCGTTCCTCATCGAAAATATTAAACCATAGGTTGAATTTTCGCAAGACCTCCACAAACCATTGGTGGATCAAGGATTCGGGAACAAGAATAAGTACCCTTGATATTCGCCCAGTCACCAACAAGCGATGTAGAATCAAGCAGGCCTCAATGGTTTTTCCCAATCCAACCTGATCGGATAATAACACACGGGGAGCAAACCGCGAGCTCACCTCATGAGCGATATACAATTGATGGGGAATCAAATCTATTTTTCCCCCAACAAATCCATGTACCGGAGATATTCTTCTTTGATAATTATGATTAAGCGTTTCCCTGCGCAGTGCAAACTTTTCAGGCGAATCCACATCCCCAGCAAACAGTCGATCATCCACCGTATGCGAAGTAAATACCTCACCAAGCTCGCCCTCACTCAACTCCCGGTCATTCCCAAAGTACACATACAGCCCATCTTCGAGTTTAACTTCTTCAATCAAAATGGATTGTCCTTGCTGATCTACGATGGTATGTCCTGGTTTAAAAATAGTTCGGAGCAAAGGAGCACTTTCTATGGAATATAGTCTCACTTCTTCCGATATCGGAAAGGATATCCGCACCTTTCCTTTGCTGACTTCGGTCACTATGCCTACTCCGAGCTCAGGTTCTCCGGAACTGGTATATCGTTGGTTAAGAAAAAATTCTCCCATGTATAATGGTTCTTGTTTAGATGATTAAACTAATGCCCAACCAATATGCTGTTTCTTTTGGAGTTAAAGAGTTGATCGAATTGTTGATCGACCCTATCCAAACGAGATGCACTTAATTAATTGCTGGCAAGGGTCTTGTACATGAAAAACAGCAGATTTGTGTCTATCATTTTTTAGTTGAAAACAAAGATAGCAGAAATGAGCCAAGCTTTTGGTTTGGCATACCTACTTCCCTGATCTGTGAGACCCAGACCATAACAACAAACATGTTATCGTCTGGCAGGACTCAGATCTTTGGTAGAGAAATAAGGAAATCCTACTCCCTCTAAGTGGAGAAATCAAGCTTTTTGCTTCCGTCTAAGCTTACTTTTGTGAAAAAAAATAGGTATGCCTCCCATATTGATTTATGATAAAATCATCATCTTCGACGAGCGCAGAAAATTCATACTTTAGGACAGCGCAAAAACGTATTCAAAAATGATAGTTCGTAAAATCAAAACATTGACTCGCTCACTCATTAGAGTATTAAGCAAAAATCACGATAAATTCTTAAAGGAAGTTTCTGGTGTGGTTCATGTTGGAGCAAATCTTGGACAAGAACGAGAGCTTTACAGCAAACATGGCTTGAGTGTGGTCTGGATTGAACCAATTCCAGAAATTTTCAATCAACTCCAAGTCAATCTTCAAGGGCATAAGAACCAGCTTGCCTATCAAGTACTTGTTACAGAATTAGATGGGAAAGAATACGAGTTCCACGTTGCAAACAATGGTGGGGCATCATCCTCCATCTTAGAGTTAAAGGAACACAAAGACATTTGGCCTGAAGTCGACTACACGAAAACCATATCTCTCAGAAGCATCACTTTGTCCTCCTTGTTTGAAAAAGAGAAAATAGATGGCAGTAAATATCAAGCGTTGATTTTGGACACACAAGGATCGGAGTTGCTGGTCTTGCGGGGAAGTCTTCCAGTCCTAAATAAATTTAAATTTATCAAGGTCGAGGTACCTGACTTTGAGTCCTATGAAGGCTGCTGTCAACTTTCAGACATCAACGAGTTTATGGTTGAGCATGGATACAAAGAATTCTCTCGCAACAAGTTCGCCAGCCGAGCAGAAGGGGGGAATTATTTTGATATTGTATACAAAAAACAAGTCTAACTGGACGATAATTCCGAAATGCTCCTTTGATTTAGCTGAGCTTGCTTGTGAGTGATTCCTCATTTTATACGAATTATGGTAAGAATATAAGGCTGAGGAAAAATATTTTCATCAATCATGCTTGTTCCTTTTTAGACTTAGTTGGGATTACAATTGAAGACAATGCAATGATTGCACCCCGAGTCAACTTATCCTCTGAAAACCATCCCATTTCAATCGAAAGCAGAAAAACTCTACCTGCAGGGCATATTCACATCAAGCAAAACGCTTGGATTGGTGCAAATGCAACAATTCTTCCAGGTGTTACAATTGGAGAAAATTCCGTGGTTGCAGCAGGCTCTGTAGTTTCAAAAGATGTCCCGGATAATTGCGTTGTTGGAGGTATTCCCGCCAAAATAATTAAGAAAATTACTTAACAAATGAGAACAATTTTAGCTGCTATCTCCTTCGTGTTTTCATTGCCAAGAAATGAAGTTTCTTCCCAATTCCAATAATTCTTAGCAAAAGCAATCCTTAAAAACCTTGACCTTGAAACCGTTTAAAGGGTGTTTTAGAGAAAAAATTTACATAGATTTTAGAAAAAAAATACAGAGGTGAGGCTAACAGTTATTTGTTTAAATTGGGCTACTATGTGCTGGTTTAGAAAGCCTAAAAATGGGTTAGGGAATCCGCCCCACTTAACACACTTGCAAAATAGACGAGTGACTTTTGTGACAAACAAAAACTTTCAAAAAGCGGAACTTCGTAAATTGATTTAAGAAAATGGCAGTAACTGAAAACATCAAACTCGGACTTAAAGAAAACTGGAAACAGTTTACCCTTTTGGTAATTGTGAATGCCTTTGTAGGTGGTATGATAGGCATGGAACGGACTATTTTCCCACAGTTTGCCGAGTTAGAATTTGGGGTTTCGTCTAAGACCGCCATACTTTCATTCATTACCGCATTTGGACTGACAAAGGCTTTAGCCAACTACTACACCGGAAAGCTTTCTAACAAACTTGGCCGTAAAAATTTGTTGTTGCTAGGTTGGTTAATCGCTATACCAATTCCATTTATACTGATTTATGCCCCGAGCTGGAATTGGGTGATTTTTGCCAATGTGCTTTTAGGATTTAGCCAAGGTTTAACTTGGAGTAGCACCGTAATTATGAAAATTGACTTGGTCGGCGAAAAAGACCGAGGTTTTGCAATGGGCTTGAACGAGTTTTCAGGTTACTTTTCAGTTGGAGTTGTCGCATTTCTAACGGGTTTTATAGCCAACAAATACGGCATCACTCCCTATCCGTTTTACACAGGAATATTTATTTCCATTGTTGGTTTTATTTTGACAGCCTTATGGGTGAAGGACACACGGATTTTTGTTCATGAAGAAAGTATAAATAACAACACTGCTCAGTTGGACAATATATTTTTAGAGACAACTTTCAAAAACAAAACACTAAGCTCCGTCACACAAGCTGGACTTATCAACAATCTCAATGATGGAATGATGTGGGGTCTGCTCCCCATAGTTCTTCTATCACTTAACTACAACAACGAAAATATTGGGATAATCACAGCTATTTATCCCGCAGTTTGGGGAATTGGACAACTTTTTACAGGCAAAATGTCAGACATTTACCCTAAAAAAACAATGCTTTTTTGGGGTATGCTTTTGCAAGGCGTCGCAATTTTATTTCTTCCATTTAGTAGTAGTTTTGTGGCATTAGCTTCCATATCAGCAATCCTAGGATTAGGAACCGCCTTGGTTTACCCTACATTTCTATCCACTATTGCTCAGGCAACAAGTCCAAAACAACGGGCAGAAAGTATTGGCACGTTCAGACTTTGGAGAGATTTAGGCTATGCTTTTGGTGCAGTAATATCAGGTGTGACAGCCGACTTATTCGGTATTGAATATGCGATTTTACTTATTGGTGGATTAACAATTACTTCTTCCTTCATCATTAAATTCCGAATGCCTGAACAACTAAAAATAGCCAGAGAATGCATTGAAGTAGATGAAGTAAAACTGGCGCTTCAAACAAACAAAAAAATCCAAATCATCGACGTAAGAAGCAAAGAAGAATACGATCAAGCACATATTCCGAATGCGCTAAACATTTCTCTTCAAGAATTACAAGCTAGCATTTCGCAACTTGATAAAGAGTTTCAATTTGTAACCACTTGTGGAAAAGGCGGTGGACGTTCAAAAGACGGAGCAAAACTTTTAAAAGAGTTTGGACTTAATGCAATTTGGCTTTGTGGTGGTTCAAATAAATGGTTAAGTGTAAATGGATGAAAGGAACATCAGATCCGAAAAAAGTAAATGCGGTAATTGCTTCGTAGGGATTAGTCAAGGATTATATTTCGGGTCTTTCGGAAACTAATGACAATCAAATTCGATCGGATCGTAGATGATATTCCCTGTATTAATACACGATTGAAGATTACAAAAGACGGATTAGTAAGTTTAGAAATCGCCAATGATGGATTCATATAAGATATGGCATTTCCAAATTCTAAGAGGCAGGTAGTCACCTAGCAGAAAGACACTCTTTTATCAAGGTTATCTTTTCGTTTTAAGAAGCCTTAAAACTTATGAACCAAAGAAATAGCGTTTCTATTGCGCCTAGTTTGGATGGCTATATCGCTGATTCACAAAACAGGATAGATTGGTTGCACGCTATTCTATTCCCAATCCTGAGCAGATTGATATGGGGTATACTGATTTCATGTCACGGATAGATGCGTAAGTTATGGGAAAGAACACTTTTGAGACAATCTGTGGCTTTGACATGGACTGGCCGTATGAGAAACCTATTTTTGTGCTGAGCAATTCGCTCGAGCAAATCCCTGGAAAATTTCAACATAAAGCTCAGTTGGTCAAAGGCACCTTGACCGAAATCTTAACCAAAATCCACGAGCTTGGTCATCAAAGATTATATATTGATGGGGAAACAACCATGCAGGAGCTCTTGAAAAAGGACCGAATTGACAAAATGATCATTACCCTGATTCCAGTCTTGCTGGCAGGTGGAATCCCGCTTTTTTCGGACCTGCCAAAGCCGCTGGATTTTGAATGTCTCGGATCTAAAATTTATTTGGACTCAGTAGTTCAAGATCACTTTGTTCGAAAAAGACCTAAAATCTGATAGTCTCTCTATTTTCAAAAAATAGTTTCTGGAACCTTTGATCAAACCCGACGAATTCAGGAAATTCAACGAGAATAAAATCTACTCCTTATGAAAAAATTTCTTCTATTCCTTCTCCTTTTTTTAGTCTTTGTGGGAAGTTTCTTGACTTATATTTTTTCTACCACTGGTTTCTTTCGAAAAGTAGAATCCAGCAATGATTTTGGCCCGATTTACCAAACCATAGCTTTGCCGGGAGTTGAGGATATGGCCATCGCTCGGACCGATAGCTTATTAATTCTTTCTGTGGATGACCGGGCAGCAAGACGAGAAGGAAAGGAAGGATTGAAAGGCCTTTACCTAATCGATTTAAGAGATCCTTCTTTTGAACCTGTTTCATTAACTGATCAGCTGGATTTTCCTTTTTTCCCACATGGCCTCAGCATATTCCAACTCGACTCTGCAAAGTATGGGCTGATGGCAATCAACCATGTGGATGGGAAGCATTCGGTTGAACATTTTATTTTGGACGGAAAAAATCTCACCCATCAAAAAACCATCACAGACTCGAATTTTATTAGCCCAAATGACCTGGTGATGGTTGGCCCAGACCAGTTCTATTACTCCAATGATCATGGCTATACCGATGGACTAGGCCTTTTTGCAGAAAATTATATCGGTTTCAAAGCCTCAAATGTGGGATATTTCAATGGCGAGTCTGCTGAGAAAAAAGTCGGAAGAATTAGCTATGCCAATGGAATTCAGTTTGATGCTTCCAAACGATTACTTTATGTAGCCTCCGTCCGGGCTTTTCAAGTCAAAGTCTACCAAGTGGATGAAAACTGGAACTTAACACTTTTGGAAAATCTAGAGGTTGGAAGTGGAGTCGATAATATTGAACTGGATGAATCGGGAGATTTATGGGTTGGAGCACATCCGAATTTATTACAATTCGCTTCTTATGCTGCCGGCAAAAATCCTACGGCACCATCTGAAGTTATTCAAATCCGCTATACTTCAGAAAAATCAACTGTGAAATCCATCTTTACTGACACCGGAACCACAATTTCAGGCTCTTCAGTGGCTTTACCTTGGGGAGACTTTTTGTTTATTGGCAATGTCATGGACAACAAAGTCTTGGTTTTAAAAAGAAACTAGGCCCGTTTCTGACTCGCTCGATAATCACTTGGAGATTTAGCACTGAGCTTTTTAAAGCTCCGATTGAAGTACGAAAGATTTTCATACCCCACTCGAAAAGCAATTTCTGCGATTCCTAAATCTGTTTCTAAAAGTAATTTTTGGGCCTCCGCAATTCGGAGCTGCTGCAAGTATTGTGTAAATGTCTTCCCAGTTCGGAGTTTAAAAAATCGGCAAAATGCTTCTTTACTAAGATTTGCCTTTTCTGCTGCCTGATCTAAATTGATGGTTTGAAATCGGTTTTCTAACAAAAATTGTATGACTTGATTCATTCGCGTTCCATCGCGTTCGTTTAAATTCGGACTACTTTGATTTAAAGAGATCAGTTCAGATTTGGCGCTATCCAGGAGCATGAAAACTTTGATTCCAAACAGGAATCTTTCTAATCCCTGAAAAGCAGAAAATTCACTTAAGATTCCACTCAATTCATCCAAAATCTCTCCTTTGACTTGAAAGCAACTCCCTGTCATTTCACGGAATTTTTGCAGCGAATTCAGCTCCTCCACCTCCAGCCCTGCTTTGCCTAAAGTTTGGAAATCAAAGAAAACCGTATTCCCTGCCACAATCAATTCACTTTCCGATTCGAAGTATTCTGAATCACTTCGAAAGACATGCGGCACATCTTCCCCTAGAAAAAAGACATCTCCCGGCTGAAATCGACCGACATAATCCCCACTGAGAAACTGACCTTTGCCCTCCAAAATCAGTGTAAGTTGCAACTGTGGGTGCTGGTGGAGCTTATCATAGAAGTGTGCCCCCCGATCCTCTTGATAACGGATAAATTCCTTTTGAGATTTCGGAATCTGAAAGGAAATGACTTTCGACATCATTAAATTGGTATCAAATTATTATTTATAAATGCAAAATATAAATAAATAGATCAATATAGTATCGATTAATATTAACCCTGTGGAAGAAAATCAGCTTTGGCTCCACTACTTTTGAAATAAAAAATACGATGAACTGGTACGGTGTATTTCCTGCGGTAACAACCAAATTTCATTCGGACGGAAGTCTGGATATGCCCTTATTTTTCAAAAACCTCGACTTCCAGCTTGAATCTGGTGTTCATGGAATTATCCTAGGAGGCACATTGGGTGAAAGCTCAGCACTTTCCGCAGAAGAGAAAATCACGCTGACGAGAGAAACTGTAAACTACATCGCAGGCAGAGTTCCAGTTATTCTAAATATTGCTGAAGGCGCAACACAGGATGCGCTTTTTTGGGCTAAAAAAGCGGAAGAATTAGGCGCTTCAGGCTTGATGATTCTTCCTCCGATGCGCTATGCTGCAGATGCTCGGGAAGTAGTAACTTATTTCAAGACTGTAGCCAACTCCACCAAGCTACCCATGATGATCTATAACAATCCTGTGGATTACAAGACCTTGGTGACCATCGACATGTTTGCAGAGCTCGCCGAATGCGAAAATATCCAAGCAATTAAGGAATCTACCAGAGACATCTCCAATGTGACTCGTATGATTAACCGCTTTGGGGACAGATATAAGCTGCTTTGCGGTGTGGACACCTTGGCGATGGAAGAACTGCTGATGGGTGCTTGTGGCTGGGTCGCTGGATTGGTTTGTGCTTTCCCAAAAGAAACTGTAACCATTTTTAACCTTATTCAGAACGGTAAAATCAAAGAAGCCGCAGAGATTTACCGTTGGTTTTTGCCCCTACTAGAGTTGGATATCCATCCAAAATTAGTGCAATACATCAAATTAGCAGAAACCCATTGTGGTGTTGGAAGCGAGCATGTCCGTGCACCAAGACTGACTTTGATCGGAGAAGAACGAGAAAGAATTGAGAAGATCATTACTGATGGCTTGGCTAAAAGGCCTAAATTGTAGAATGTCGGGTGCAAGGTGACCGATGTCAGATGTGTGCCTTGCCTAGCAATGTTCAATTTTCCAATTTTTGAATTTTAAATTTTCCAATCAAATGAACCTAGACCAAATTTTTGACTCAGCTCAAGCCGCTTTTCTTAGTTATAAAAACTTCTCTGGGGCTAAAAAGGCGGATTTTTTAGAGAAAATTGCCGAAACCTTAGAAGAAAACCGAAGTGCTATTGTGCTAATGGCAGTACGAGAATCTAATCTTCCCGAAGGTAGAATCAACGGTGAATTAGGCCGAACTACTGGTCAAATTAAGCTATTTGCCAATTTACTACGTGAAGGAAGTTGGGTTGAGGCAACGGTAGATCCTGCGGACCCGAATCGATCTCCTTTGCCGAAGGCGGATATTCGTAGAATGCTTACCCCACTCGGACCCGTTGTGGTTTTTGGGGCCAGCAATTTCCCCTTAGCATTCTCTACCGCAGGTGGCGATACCATTTCAGCTTTAGCCGCAGGTTGTCCGGTAGTTTATAAGGGGCATCCTGCCCATCCGGATACTTCCAAATTTGTAGGGGATTGTATTTCTCAGGCGGTTAAAAAATCTGGCCTTCCAGAAGGTGTATTCACGCATGTGGAAGGCGGTGTAAAGATGGGACAGGATTTGGTCAAGCATCCTTTGACGAAAGCGGTCGGATTTACAGGTTCATTTGGAGCTGGAAAGTCACTTTTCAATATCGCAGGCAACCGGGATCAGCCGATTCCAGTCTATGCGGAGATGGGCTCGGTCAATCCGATTTTTGCCTTTCCAAAGCGATTAAAGAATGAACTCGTACCACTTGCGCAGAGCTTTGTGGGTTCATTGACTTTAGGAGCAGGCCAATTCTGCACAAATCCAGGATTGATATTCGTCCCTAGAACCTTAGCTGAGCGATTTGGAAATGCTATATCAGAATCGATTCAAGATGTAGCAGCAGCACCGATGCTTCATGAGGGAATTGCCGAATCCTACTACAAATCTCTCAATGAACTTCAGCTTCGCTCTGAATTGGAGTGGGTGAAAGTACCCGACGCAAAACACCTCATCAATGCCAGTCCAGCCTTGGCGGAAATCTCTGCTGCTGATTGGATGGAAGATGATTTCTTTCAGGAGGAAGTTTTTGGCTCTTTCGCTTTGATGGTAGTTTATGAAAATACTGCCGAGCTGATGGCAGTTGCAGAAAAACTTCATGGACAATTGACGATTTCCCTTTGGGGAGATAACGATGAATTCAATGCTAATAAGGAATTAATCAATCTATTAGAAGAAAAGTGCGGTCGATTGCTATTTGGAGGCGTTCCTACAGGTGTGGAAGTGGGCTATGCGATGCAACATGGAGGCCCTTTCCCAGCTACTACTGATTCAAGAAGCACTTCCGTCGGAGCTCATGCCATCAAGCGCTTTGTTCGTCCAATTGCCTTCCAGGATATGCCCCAAGATTTGTTGCCAGATGCGTTGAAAGACGGAAATCCGCTTGGGATTATGCGTCAGGTGAATGGGGAATTCAAGAAGTGATTTACATCCAGAAAGCTATCTAGAGACATTATTAAATCCATTTGCATGTTCAGGCCTTTCACCGACTGAAATTTATTTCGGATAAAAGTGTGAATTGATGAATTTTGGTTATTTAGTTTTAAAAATAAAGCACATCGAATACCGAATGATGAATAAAGAAGTTTCGAGTGACAGGAGAAATACCTTTTCCTGCATCGATGCCCATACCTGTGGAAATCCTGTTCGAGTAGTTTCCGGTGGTGTTCCTTTCCTCAAAGGCAATACTATGCTGGAGAAACGGCAGTATTTTCTGGAAAATTACGACTGGATTCGTACAGGACTGATGTTCGAACCTCGGGGTCACGATATGATGTCGGGTTCAATGCTTTTTCCTCCACACGACCCCGAAAATGATTTCGCCGTTCTCTTTATTGAAACTTCCGGCTGCTTACCCATGTGCGGTCACGGCACGATTGGCACAATCACCATTGCGATCGAAGAAGGCTTGATTCATCCAAAAACTCCTGGATTTCTAAGAATGGAAGCTCCAGCAGGTTTGGTTCTGATCGAATATAAGCAGGAAGGAAAAAAAGTCAAATCTGTAAAATTGACGAATGTAAAAAGCTTTTTGGCAGCGGAAAGTCTAGAAATCGAATCCGACGAACTCGGAATACTCAACGTGGATGTGGCATACGGGGGCAATTTCTACTGCATCGTGGATCCTCAAGAAAACTTTCCTGGTTTGGAACATTTCAAAGCTGAGCAACTGGTTTCGATGGCTCGAAATCTCAGACAAAAAATGAATGACCGCTATGAATTTGTCCATCCTGAGCAGGATCAGATTAGAGGACTATCACATGTTCTTTGGACTGGAAAAACTTTGGATTCGACAAGTACTGCTAGAAATGCGGTTTTTTACGGAGAAAAAGCCATCGATCGGTCGCCTTGTGGCACTGGAACTTCGGCTCGTATGGCCCAATGGTATGCAAAAGGCTGGTTAAAACCCGGGGATGAATTTATCCATGAGAGTTTTATCGGTTCAAAATTCACAGGTAGAATTGAAGAAGTCACCGAAATCGCGGGGAAGCCTGCAATCGTTCCAAGCATCGAAGGCTGGGCAAAAGTCTATGGGTATAATACCATCATTTTGGACGATGATGATCCTTATGTTCATGGATTTCAAGTGATATAAAGAACTAGAAGGTTAACCCGAACATGAAAAAAACCCTTGTAATCGGCGGTGGAATCGTCGGCCTTTTCTCAGCATATTTTCTTCAAAAAGAAGGGATTGAAGTCACTATAATTGACCGCACAGACTTGAAAGACAATTGTTCTACAGGTAATGCCGGGATGATTGTTCCTAGTCATATTATCCCATTGGCAGCTCCAGGGATGATCAGCAAAGGTATCGGTTGGATGTTTTCTTCCAAAAGCCCATTTTACATTCATCCGCGATTGGATTATAAACTTGCAAAGTGGTGTCTTCTGTTTTTCAAAGCTGCCAATGAAAAACAAGTCACAAAAGCGATCCCTTTTCTCAAAAACCTAAGCCTTCTGAGTAAAGCCTTATACCAAGAGTTTAAAGTTGAGCATCCCGAGTGTTCCATGGCTTTGGTAGAAAAAGGTCTGATGATGGTTTACCAGACTGATGCTGTTGAAAAAGAGGAAATTGAATTTGCCCATTTGGCTCGGAAATACGGCTTGGAAGCTGAAATCCTAACTCCTGCCGATATCCAAAAAATAGAGCCTAATCTTGAAGTTAGAGCCAGAGGAGCCGTACTTTTCCCTGGTGATGCACATTTGGACCCTGGTGCTTTGTATGGTTTTTTAAAAAAATATCTCGAAGAAAAAGGAGTCAAGTTTCTATACAACACACAGGTTTTAGGCTTTGAGAAAAGCGGTTCTAAAGTGGAAGCTATTTTGACGGATCAAGGTAAGATCGAAGCTGAGAAAGTCTTGCTTTGCGGCGGTTCTTGGTCAGATGAACTAGCTAAAATGTTAGATTTCTACTTGCCAATGATGGGAGGGAAAGGCTACTCTTTTGTACAAGAAAATAAGCCTGAAATTACGCAAGCAACGATTTTAACTGAAATGAAGGTGGCTGTTAGCCCCTATGCAGAAACAGTTCGCTTTGGTGGAACCATGGAAATCGCCGGCACTAACCAATCCATCAACCTGAATCGTGTAAAAGGAATTTTCGAATCAATCAATCGATTTTATCCAGATTTTGAGGCAAAATTTCCAGCGGAAAATAAAATCTGGAAAGGACTTCGCCCCTGCTCTCCAGATGGCTTACCTTATATCGGTTTTGCCCCGGGATATAGGAATGTGTTGGTAGGAAGTGGCCACTCTATGATGGGAATTTCTTTGGCCCCCGCAACTGGAAAAATCCTTGCCGAACTCCATCAGCAAAAAGATACTGCGATCGGGATACGGGGATTTGAAGTGGGGAGATTTGATTGAAGAGTGGGAAGTCAAAAGGTTGAAAGTTGAGGAATGGAAGTAGTTTTAGTTGATCAAAAAATTCAACCTCTAGAATAAATCACATTCGGATTCGGTGGATTAGAGTGCTTCGCTATATCTTTTAAAATTAGCTAAGATTGCCTGCCAGCGTTGACTTTGGAGTTTAAAAGAGTTTTCTTGTTCCGGTTCGAATGTTTTAGTAATTCGCACCCCTTCCTCCTCTTTCTCTAGTTTAATAGACACATTTCTTCCATCGGCTAGTACATATTCGATCAGCTTTTCAGTTTCAATTTTTGAATATTTTCCCTCAAAGTCAAACCCAAAACTACCGTCTTTAGCCTCCATACGATAGTTGAAATTCCCTCCCACTTTAAACTTATTTTTTACATAAGGGGTATGCCAATCCGAACTAGCATTATTCCATTTTTTAATATGGACAGGCCTAATCCATACTTTCCAAACTATTTCAATCGGAAGATTAACTAATATAGTAACAGTTATCAACGAGTTGGTATCCATTAAACGAATAAGATAGAGAATAAAAATAACTAATTTATTGTGAATACAGCAAGAAAAAAATACTGTTTCTAATATCCTCTCTAGTAACGGAAACAGTCCCGATAGCTATCAAAGTTTGAGCTGTGACCTGTTATGGAAAAAAAGGACAACAAGCTGAAACAAAGGTAAGACACCATTTCTAGTGTCCTTTATAGAAGCGAGAATAGATACGATAGCCATCTAGGGTCGACTCGTGAAATTTTAAAACAAAAAAAGGACACCATTTCTAGTATCCTCTAATGTAGCGGGAACAGGACTCGAACCTGTGACCTTCGGGTTATGAGCCCGACGAGCTACCAACTGCTCCATCCCGCGATATATCTTTTGACTTACGTCTTAATTGCTACTTCAAATGCCCTTTCGGCTAATTGTGATACAAAGGTAAGGAGAAACTCTCCAAAATCAAGTACCTTTGTAAAAATTTTCAAAATGAGCACAAATAAACATCAAGCAGGCTTCGTCAATATCATCGGTAAACCAAACGTGGGTAAATCCACCTTGATGAATATCCTTGTAGGTGAGCGAGTTTCGATTATTACATCCAAAGCACAGACGACTCGTCATAGGATAGTCGGCCTTACAAATTCTGAAAATTATCAAATTGTTTTTTCAGACACTCCGGGTATGCTGAAGCCCCAGTACGAACTTCAGAAGAATATGATGAGTTTTGTCAACATCTCTTTAGAGGATGCTGACATCATTCTATTCGTCACAGATCTCTATGAAACAGACACTGATATTGAGCATGTGATTGAAAAAATCAATAATTCAGGAGTTCCTGTATTATTGGTAGTCAATAAAATCGACCTAGCAAAAGAAGGTCAATTAGATGAGGTGACGACTTATTGGACGTCCAGACTAAAGACTGAATTGGTGATTCCTATTTCTGCAGGAGAAAAATTCAATATTGAAAAAATCAATCAGGAAATCTTAGACAGATTACCTGAGCACCCGGCTTATTACGATAAAACGGAACTTTCTGATCGCTCCGAAAGGTTCTTTGCCTCCGAGATAATCAGAGAAAAGATTTTCACTAATTATAAAAAGGAAGTCCCTTATAGTACTGAGGTTAGCATTGAAGACTTTAAAGAGGATGCTACTATGATCCGGATCCGAGCAAACATTTTCGTAGAGCGGGAAAGTCAAAAAGGGATAATGATAGGTGAAAAGGGTAAAATGCTCAAAAAAGTCGGAATAGAATCCCGAGAGGAATTAGAAAAATTCTTCGGTAAAAAAGTCTTTCTAGAAACCTTTGTGAAGGTGGAGCAAGATTGGAGAAAAAATAAATCGAAACTGAAAAAATTTGGGTACGACCCAACTTGATTATGGCAAATATTGTAGCAATAGTAGGAAGACCAAATGTGGGTAAATCCACTTTGTTTAACCGATTAGTAGAAGAACGAAAAGCAATCGAGGACAACATGAGTGGGGTCACTCGTGATCGCCATTATGGTCATGCGCAATGGGCCGGTAAGTTCTTTTCAGTAATTGACACTGGGGGATACGTAATCGGATCGGATGATATTTACGAAGCAGAGATAAGAAAACAAGTAAAACTTGCTATTGAAGAAGCGGATGTAATATTATTCATAGTAGACTGTCATGATGGCGTCACTGATCTGGACACCGATTTTGCACATGAGCTGAGAGCTACCAAAAAGCCGATTTTCGTCGTTGCCAACAAGGCAGACAATCAGGAGAAGATCTTCATGGCCAACGAATTTTATTCATTGGGAGTAAGTGATTTTGAAGTTTTCCCGATCGCATCTGCGAGTGGAAGTGGTACAGGCGAATTACTAGACGAGGTTATTAAGCAATTCGAAGAGGAAGGGGACGATGATCCAGATGCAGATACTCCAAAAATATCTATCCTTGGAAGACCTAACGTTGGAAAATCATCATTCCTGAATGCGCTTTTGGGAAAAGAAAGATCAATCGTAACAGATGAGGCAGGAACCACTAGAGATGCTATCCACACCAGGTATAAACTTTACGGCAAAGATTTCATCATCACCGATACTGCAGGTATTCGTAAGAAGTCTAAGGTAACCGAGGATGTGGAATTTTATTCAGTGATGCGCTCACTTCGGACCCTCGAAGAGTCTGATGTAGTCATCGTCATGGTGGATGCGACAAGAGGTCTAGAAGCCCAGGATATTAATTTGATTGCTCTTGCGATTAAAAATAATAAAGGAGTAATGATAATGGTCAACAAATGGGACTTGATAGAAAAAGACCACAAGACCATGGGAACGATCAAAGACGACATGACTGAACGGCTGGGAGAGAATAAATGGATTCCGATCATTTTTACTTCCGTCATCGAAAAACAGCGGATCATGCAGGCAATTGAGCTGGCTGTGAAAGTTTATGAAAATAAAACTCGACGTGTAACCACCTCAAAATTGAATGATGTGATGCTCCCTGAGATCGAGAAATATCCACCTCCAGCATGGAAAGGAAAGTACATTAAAATCAAATATGTTACCCAACTTCCAACCAAAAACCCTGTTTTTGCGTTTTTCTGCAACCTCCCTCAGTACATCAAGTCTCCGTACACGAGATATCTTGAAAATAGGCTACGTGAAAACTTTGATTTCGAGGGAGTTCCGGTAAAAATCATTTATAAGAGTAAATAAAAAATATTTAAATGGTACTTGTTTTATTGCAAGAAGTAATGATACCTTTGCATCGTAATTAAGAAAACCACAAAAAATGAAAAAATTATTTGCAATTTTCGCAATCGCTGGTCTTATGGCCACAGCATCTTGCGGTAACAAAGAAGTGACTGAAGAGACAACTGAGACTATGGAGTCGACTGAAGAAGTTGTTGAAGAGACAATCGAAGTAGTTGAAGAAACTGCTGATTCTTCTGCCGTAATGGTTGAAGAAGTTGTTGAAGAAGTTAAGTAATTAACTCTCACTTCTAAAAAAATTGAGTTCCGAAATCTCGGAACTCTTTTTTTTTGATATTTTTAGCAATGAATAGCCTAGAAAATCTCACCCAGATTTTTAAAAATCACCTTCCCCATCCGGCTACTCACCATTGTATCCAACTTTGGAAAAAAGAACCCTTCCAATTTCAAATTACCAGGAGCAGGAAATCAAAATTGGGAGATTTTCGATATCGAAGAGATCGGGAAATTCAAACCATAACAATCAATTCTGATCTCAACCCATACCAATTCCTTCTCACGCTCATTCATGAGATCGCACACCTTCATGCGTTTAAAAAGTTTGGATTTAATGTCTCTCCCCATGGAATAGAATGGAAAAAAACTTTTTCGGAGCTGATGAGCCCGATTCTTATAGACTCCATTTTTCCGATCGATCTTTTAATTCCTTTGAGAAAGCATATGAAAAACCCGAAAGCGAGTTCTTCCAGAGATCTTTTTTTGATGAAAGAAATGAGTAAATATGATTTGACTGGTCAAGAGAACAAATCCATCTTTCTTTCAGATCTAAAGCCCGGAAATAAATTTCTTTTAGCTGGAAGAGAATTTGAGAAGGGGGAAACACGACGAACTAGAGTATTGTGTCTGGAGGTGAAATCTGGTAGGAAATTTCTAATTACTCAACTGGCTAAGGTAGAATTACCTGAATAATTAATCTTTTTGCTCTCCAATCTGATTATCAGGGTTTGAAAAATCCTTTGGTTGAGGCAGATCCGTAACAGAATTAATTCCAAAGTATTCCATGAATTTTTCAGATGTGCCATAAATCAATGGTCTTCCTACGCCTTCTGATTTACCTTGAATTTCTACAAGTTCTTTCTCAAGAAGTTTTTGTACAGAATAATCACTATTTACCCCTCTGATTTGCTCTATTTCTCCTTTAGTGATCGGTTGTTTATAGGCAATAATAGAAAGAGTCTCCAATTGTGCCGTGGAGAGCCTCTTTTGAGATTGTTGCTTGAGCAGAATACTGATGGAATTTTGGTAGGCAGGCTTTGTTAAAAATTGAACCCCCCCTCCCAAAAATTCGATTTGAAATGAAAAGTCCTCTGATTGGTATTTGATTGTAAGCTCTTTGATTGCAGCCAAAACGTGATCCTCAGGCACCACTGTTTCTAACATCTCATTGAGACATTTTACAATTTCTGAAACAGGCAAAGGAGTGGGTGCACAAAAAATCAATGCTTCAATATGCCGATGAAGGAAATCCAAGATTTATTGTTTTGCCAACTTTGCCTCAATAGAGTGCATCGTATGAGGTACAGCTTTCAAACGATCTTTTGAGATCAATTTGCCAGTATCTACACATACTCCATAAGTACCATTCTTGATTCGGAACAAGGCATTTTCCAAATTGATAATGAACTTCTGTTGACGCGCAGCAAGCTGGTTTTGACTTTCCCGCTCCAAAGTATCAGCACCATCTTCTAATAGTTTTGAAGTAGAGGCAGTAAAATCTGTCCCACTGTCATTTTTCTTGCTTAAAGATTCCCTAAGTATGGCCAGTTCATCTTTAGCACTTGCAAGTTTTGCCAAAATTAAATCTTCGAATTCTTTCAATTCCTCTGGGGAATAAGCAGTCTTTTCTCCTTGACTCATAGCTAACAAATTAAAAGTAATAAGTTGGGCAACTTTACCCTTATAAATTCCTCTAAAATACATTTAGAGAATGGAATTTCAAAAATTAAATACCTTCAATTAGATTAATAAATGATACCTCGTATTTAAACCTTTAGGCAGATTTTGAGGATTGACGAGTAGTTGATGAATAAGGTGAAGAATATAAATCTATCATTCAAAAGCAATCTGGTATTAGGCCACGGCTTTTTCCTCAGAAATAATATTATTTAAGCGCTTCTTTAAAACAATTTCCTCTATATCCAAGCGGTATTTCATTTTAAGGTACTGCGCCACTTCAGTAATTGATTTAGCTTTTTGAATACATAGCGAATGCAGAGATGAATTAATTAGGTCCTTTTCCATGATTTTTGGTTGTTTAAGCTCCTTTAAATTACTGAAAAAAATCAATTCATGTTTATCCATCTAAATAATATCAAAATCTTGTAGCAACGATAAGCGTTTTTTTTATCGATTTCAAATTTCCCGAAAGATCAAATAGCTCTACGAGTAAGATATAATATCCAGGTCTCACAATTTTTCCAAAAGAATCAGTCCCCGTCCAGGTGAATAACCCTCTGGCACCCAAAATCTCATTCTGTGCTAATGATTGAATTAGTTGACCAGAAATAGAATAAATTCGAAAACTCCCAATCCAACCGGCCTGTTCCAGTTCATATTTAATGCTGGTGAACGTATTGCCCGCGCTTCCCTCAGGATCAAAAACCTCTGGCTCAATTTGAATGATATTCCCATCATACTCTGCTGAAATAAATTGGGAGTTCTTTCTTCCTGGTGTTGCGTAGCCAGCTATTCCTGAGGCAGAGTGCCAATTTGACCGTGTATTGACGGGAGTCGAGCTCGAGATTCGTTCCAAAGAAACTCCTTTTGGATCTCGAAGCAGCGGATGGTGCAAGTCCTCCGAATATGAAAAAATTTCTGAAATCTTACTATTTCCGTCTAGCAAAACAACATCTCCTTCTGTGATGGTATAACTTGGCAGTGCGCTTAACTGATAAAATGTGCTCGCATCAGAATCAGGATAAGCGGATAGTAGCAAAGATGAATTTGAAGTGAAAACAGCAAAGCCTTTTGGAGAAATTTGAAGATTTTCTTCTCCCAGCACTTTCACTTGAACCGGATTTCCAGTATCATCCAAGCTTGCCAATTGCCAAGAGCTGAATTCAAGCGTAGCAGTAGTTGTGTTTTGAATCTCAACAAATTTTGGGAAACCAGTCTTTGGGTTAAAAAGCATCTCATTGATAATCAGGTCCCCAATTTTAGCAGCAAGAGGCAAAACCAATTCGGTGGTTTTATTCTGATCAAGGCTATTTCCACCACAATCAAGGATGCCAATAAAGCTCAGTTTATAAATACTGTTGGCCAGGGCTGGAGAGTTCAAGCGAACGAGAATTCGATTCGACTTTTCAAAAATAACTCCAGCGATTGGCAGCTCAGGTTCGATAGAAAAGTTCTTTTCATTCAAACTGGGGAAAATAGGTTTTGAGAATTCTAAAATAATGCTTGACTCATCTCTGAAAAATGAACGGATAATAGTGGGCTTTTCTAAATCCACCTCTACAGAGAACATAGAATTCTGCTTTCCGGGTGTTCCTCGCAAAGGATCCTTAGAAGTTTGAAGTAATATAGATTGATCACAGGAGTAAAATGGATTTATAACTTCCAAACTATAAGCTCCATTTGCAAATTCAGAACCTTTCCAGCTTCCAGTCACATAGCTTAGCTGATCTACTACTTTTCCATCTTGTTTTGAGAGGGTAATTACATCTCCAGAATTCAGTAGAGTCGGCCAGTTTTTTAGCGGCAACACCCTTCCATAACCAGCCAATGACAATGCTTGATTTTCTGGAGTAAGAATCAAATACTCGCCTGGTGCGAGCCAAGCTACTGGAAGAGAGGCAGATGTTCTTGAATTGGCCATGACTAAATCATCCAATCTTAAATCTTGATCACTTGCATTAAAAAGCTCCACATACTCCACATTGGGAAGGTCCAAATCAGCTTTCGGTGCAGGCATGATCTCATTAATCACAAGTCCTTTCAGAGAAATTTCGGTTGGGTCGGAAAAAGTGAATGTCACCAAAGTGTCTTTCATGAAATTCCCCTCCAAGTCAGGAATTTGCCTGATTTTCAATTTGTACTCTTGCCCTTTAATCAGGGATTCATTTGAAAAAAGGTATACCAGCGAATCATTCTTCAATTCTGCTTTTTGAAGTGCGAGCCCTTCGAGCTCATAATTCAAAATAAATGTCGAAAAGATAAGATCCAGCTCCTCATTAAAGATGAGCTCCACAATTTTCTCATCGTAGCCTCGCACTAAATTAACTAAAGGAGCTGAAAGATCTTCCTCGAAGTCACCAAACTCGAAGTCATCCATGACCCAGCGAGCTGCATTTCCAGTTCCAGAGCCATACCGAACCTCAATTTTTAAAATAAGCTCTGCTTCTCCTTTTAAATCATCAGGAACATCGATTCGATACTTTTTGAATTCTTGAGTTTCATTTGGGAATTCTTGACTCCCTTCTAAAATTTGTGGGCCGCTAAAGTTGCTTTGACTTACTCCCTTCCATGAGTAAAAGATTTCCGCCGCTCGGGTACCCGTTCCATTTTGGACTGACTTGGCCCAGAACTGCACTTTCGGATCGCTCAAATCAGAATTAAAAAGTCTAACAGTAATTACTGCATTGAAAGAAGAAATAGGCTGAGCTGCCAATGCTATGGAGCCATTCCTTCCCAGTGTACTTTGAAAAATTCGAGTAGCAGTACTTCTAACATCATTACCCGTCCAACCTGGTAGAAATTCTTGCGGATCATTTACCAAAGTGAAACTATCCTCAAATTGTTGAATTTGATTTGTTTTTGCTTTCACCCCCCCACCGACAGGATGAATACCAGCTATACTCAAAAAAAGAAGTGCTAAAAAAGTACGCATGATATAAATTATTCTAAAAACTATAATCAATTTAAGCATAAAATACCTGATCTTTTAGGCAAGTCGTGTTAAAAAAATTAGCTTTTGATTCGAAACTTTTCAATTATTGACCTGAAAATGAACCCATAGTCCTTACTTTTACGGCTTCCATTTTACAACCTATTAGAACTATTTCAATGAAATTAGCAGTGGTAGGAGCTACCGGCTTGGTAGGATCCGAAATTCTTGAGGTGCTTGATGAGCACAATTTCCCTTTTGACGAACTTCTAC
>JBLGAM010000025.1:0-34050 GCA_047612305.1 Planctomycetota bacterium
AAGCAATGACCTCAGGGGATGGTTCGAAAATAGGCATGGTCATGAGTTTACCCAGGAAAATTCACGGAGAAATTGAAAAGGTAGCAGCATGGGAGAAAGGGGCTGAGCCGATTTTGGTTTTGGATATGGACACCGAAACAGCCGTGGATTATATTTCAAAGATGGTCGCTTGGGGAGATTTTGAGCAAGTAGATCACCAAGCTCCCAGCTTTGACGACATACGTCATATTCAGGGCTTGACCTTTGTGATGGCCAGAACTACTCACGGGGAAATTGGCTATAGTTTACCCGGAAAAGTGTCCTATCCCTCAAAAGATGCCATGGACACGCTGGTTCGCTTTGCTGCCGTGTTTGATCTGGCTTACCGTCGATTTGAGGATTTATTGGAGGCTGAAGCCAATGCCATGCGTGCTGCCGAAGACCTGATTAAACTCAAAAAATCCAAGGCAAAAGCTGAAAAAGCCCTCAAAGATTTGGAGGCTGCTCAAGAGCAATTGGTTCAACAGGAGAAGCTTGCCAGTCTCGGCCAACTCACCGCAGGCATCGCCCATGAGATCAAAAATCCATTGAATTTTGTGAATAACTTCTCTGATCTGAGTCGGGAATTGGTTGAAGAGGTCTTTGCCGAATTAGAAAATCTGGAAGCCTCCGCTACCAAAGAAGAGATTATCTCGATCCTTCAAGATGTCCAAAGCAATCTGACCAAAGTTCATGAACATGGCACCCGGGCGGATACCATCGTCACTTCCATGCTGCAGCATAGTCGGGCCTCGGTTAGCAAGCGGGAGCCGAAAGCTTTCAATCCACTGGTGAAGGAATTTGTAAATCTTTCCTTTCATGGCATGCGGGCGGGCAAAGCCCCAATCAATGTAGACATCGATTTGCAACTCGATTCGAAGGTAGGCGACGTGAACTTGATTAGTGAGGATTTTTCCCGGGTTATTTTGAATCTCTGCAACAATGCTTTTGACGCCATGAGACAAAAAACCCTCCAAGGGTTCAAAATCCTTGGAGGGTTGGAGCTTTACCAACTCAAGCTGACGGTGAAAACTACTTTGCAAAAAGATAAAGTCCTCTTTTCGATTTCAGATAACGGTCCAGGAATTCCAGCCGAAATTCGGGATAAAATCCTCCAACCGTTTTTCACCACGAAAAAAGGAACGGAGGGCACTGGGTGGGGCTGAGCATTACCCACGATATCATCAAGGCGCACGGAGGAGAGTTGAAGGTGGAGTCGAAAGGTGACGAAGGCGCCATATTTTCAATCACATTACCCATATCCTAAGCATCAAATGGAAAAAGAGAAGAAAGCATTACTGGAAAAAACCTATCAGGAATTTATGAGGATTGGTTTAGAATCCGATGATCCAAACTTATTGGAAGGCATGGTGGATCAGGATGTCACTGGGTTTGGAACAGCAATAGATGAAAAAATCCTAGGTATCGAGGACTTTAAGCAACTCATGATCAATCAAAAAATCCAAATCGATGGAATTGATATTACCTATCGGAATGAGACTATAAACCAATTTATCTCAGAAGATGAAAATACAGCAGTCTTTGCCGAGGATGTCTACTTCACCATCAAAACCGAGGAAGAAGGCCTGGAAATGTACCTGCGTTTTTCTGTTGTCTTAAACTATAGCAAGCACCAATGGAGAGTAATCCACTGGCATGGCTCCAAGCCGGAGCAGGTGGAAAGCGAGAAAGATACCTGGGGACTGGAAAGCTATAAGCAAAAGGCAGAGGAACTAGAAAAACTGGTTGATGAAAAAACAGCTGATCTACTGAATAAAAATCGTGAGCTGGAAATAGAAGCAGCGCTAGAAAAGGTGCGGTCTGCTTCCATGGCGATGCATAAAAGTGAGGAACTAGTCCAAGTCGTTCGAATTATTGACAAAGAAATACTAGGATTGGGAATTGAAACAGAGGGCACGACAATAATCACTGATTTTGCTGATCCTGAAAAAGGGGTAAATGACTGGTATGCAGCGGAAGGGCAGGATTATCTGGAAAAATTTTATATTCCGTATTTAGAACATTCCCTTACAAAAAGACTCTATGATGCCTTAGAAAAAGGACTTGATTTTTGTACGGAAAGTTATTCGAAAGATGAAAAAAACGAATATTTCAAGCTTCTGATCAAATACACTGATTTTAGAACAACATCTAAAGAAAGACGGGATTATCTGTTTAATTTACCCGGATGGGTCAGGGCCATAGCGCTTTCTAGAAATTCCATCTTGATTTTTCAACGATTCGATCTCAAGGAATTTTCAAAGGAAGAAGAGGAAATCTTCAAACGATTCGGAAAAGTATTTGAGCAGGCCTATACCCGCTTCCTCGATCTCCAAAAAGCAGAAGAGCAAGCAAAGGAAGCCACTAAACAAGCCGCATTGGATCGTGTCCGAGGAGAAATTGCCAGCATGCGAAAGCCCGAAGATCTCGATCGTATCACCCCCTTGATGTGGAAAGAGCTAAACACCTTGGGTATTTCATTTATTCGATGTGGAGTTTTTATCATGAATGAGCCTCAAAATAAAGTGCATACCTATTTGTCCACCCCAGATGGTCA
Source organism: Planctomycetota bacterium (assembly GCA_047612305.1). Lineage (GTDB taxonomy): Bacteria > Bacteroidota > Bacteroidia > Cytophagales > Cyclobacteriaceae > Algoriphagus. The sequence goes on from JBLGAM010000025.1 coordinate 2,576, forward strand.
AGCTATTGCTGCTTTTCAAACCACTCTAGATTCACCAGGGAATTTTGCCGAGGCGATTCAACATTGGTATAATCAGGAAAGGTATGTTGCCCATTGGGGCGAAAAGGATTTTAAAATTCAAGCAGATGACTTGGTCCAACAGGGAGCCATCTCAAGTCCTGAGGAATACTTGAAAACCATTCCTAAAGAGGGATTTTACCTCCATTTTTCTCCTTTCCAGCAAGGAATGCTCTATGTGGGCAGCATGTCACCGCTGCTTCCAGAAGATCTTCAATTGGTACAGGCCCTTGGTGATGCATTCTCTGTTGCCTATGCCCGATATGAAGATTTCACCAAACTGGAAGAAGCCAAGCAAAGTATAGAAACCACGCTATCAGAATTAAAAGCTACACAATCCCAACTGATTCAAGCAGAGAAAATGGCTTCTCTTGGAGAGCTGACCGCGGGTATCGCCCATGAGATTCAGAATCCGCTGAATTTTGTCAATAACTTTTCGGAGGTTAGTAACGAGTTGATTGAAGAAATAGAAGAAGAACGAACCAAGAGTCGTGAAGGGCGAGATGAGGAATTGATTACAGAAATCTTAGCCGATATCCGAGAAAACCTCTCCAAGATCAACCATCATGGCAAGCGTGCCGATGCCATCGTCAAAGGCATGCTCGAGCATAGCCGAGCGAACAAAGGTGAAAAAGTACCCACTGATCTAAATGCTTTAGCTGATGAATTTGTTCGACTTTCTTATCATGGGCTACGAGCAAAAGACAAATCATTCAATGCAGACTTTAAGCTAGAGGTAGATCCTGATCTACCCAAGATAAATGTTGTAGCTTCGGATATTGGTCGGGTGATTCTCAACTTGGTGAATAATGCTTTTTACGCAGTGGATGAAAAGGCTAAATCTACCTCCCAACCCTCCCGAAATATCGGGACAGGCTCTGAAGGGGGAGAAGGCTACAAACCAGAGGTAATTGTTAAAACAACCACAATCAAGTCCCCTTCAGGAAATTTAGGGGTGAAAATTTCGGTTCAGGATAATGGAAATGGCATCCCCGACTCCACCATAGAAAAGATCTTCCAGCCATTTTTTACCACCAAGCCAGCCGGCTCTGGGACTGGCTTAGGCTTGTCTCTAAGCTATGATATAGTAAAGGTGCATGGAGGAGAGTTAAAAGTAGAAACCCAAGAAGGACAAGGAACCGAGTTTAGTATTCAATTACCTATTACAAAATAATACCTATGAAGTATCTTAGTTTACTTATTTTTCTTTTGCCCTTATTCGTAACTGCTCAGACAGAGAATGAAGGAACATTAGACTCGCAATTGGTAAACAGTTGGGTGACGCTTGACTCTGGTTGGAAATATCAGGCGGGCGATAATTTTGAATGGGCAGCGCCTGAATTTAATGATACGGCATGGCAAGGGATTTCTGGACAATTTTTAAAGATTCCCGAATCGGATTCTCTTGCTGAGAAAAATAGCATTGTTTGGTTTCGTAAACGCATAAAAACAGACCTCAGTTTCGACCAACAATTGGTGATGAGCATTCTACAAACCGGTGCCTCGGAGATATACCTAGATGGCAAATTACTTCATAAATTCGGTAAGGTCAGCGCAAATCCAAGCGAAATTGTCTATTACAATCCATTATATCAATTGCATTCTTTTCCAATCCGAAAAGGAACTGAGCAGCTATTGGCTATAAGATATGTCAATGCCCCTTCACGCTTTCCCCTCTACTCATTATCCCCTACTGGGATGCGAATAAGGCTCACAACACTAAAGTTTGCTGATCACCATGGAATTATTGATTCAGCTGTGAATAGATATTATTTAGTCTTAGGAGTTTCCTGTATCCTACTTATTCTTTTTCTATCAATTTTTCTATTTTTCCCATCCGAAAAAATGAATGGCTTCTTTGCGTTAGCTTGTTTAGGTGGTGTAGCGTTTAACGTTTTTCTCTTATCAGCTTATTCGGCGTATGAAGGTTCCTTTTTAATATATTTTTTTCTCAGCATCTCTGGGATTTTCAGTTTTCTAATGATCCATATATGTGTATATAGAATATTTAACAGGAAACTTGGGGCCATCTTTAAGTCAATAGCTGTTATTACGTTTTCATCTTTGCTTCTAGTGTTTCTTTTTGATCAAGAAATAGTGCTATCAGCCATCGTTATTCTATTTCTACTGGATTTCTTCAGAGTTAGTTTAAAGGCGTTGAAAACACATAAGGTGGAGGCTCTTATTTTTCTGTTTTTCGGATGCCTGTATATGATTTTTGTGATAGGCCTCCTTCTGGCAACTTTTGACGTTGAATCATTTTCATTTATTATTAAATATCAGCCTTATGGGTTTTCTATATATGCTGTTGGCATAGCTATTAATTTGGGATACTCCTTTGGGATTAAGAATAAGGTGCTCAGCATGCAGCTTGCAGAAGTCGAGCAATTGACTATAGAAAAGCAAGCAATATTAGCCGATCAAAATGTTGTGTTAGAACAGCAAGTAATTGAAAGGACTTCTGCCTTGAACGAGTCATTGAATAACCTCAAATCCACCCAAGCTCAACTCATCCAATCCGAAAAGATGGCCTCCCTCGGAGAGCTGACCGCAGGTATTGCCCATGAGATCCAGAATCCGCTCAACTTCGTCAATAACTTCGCTGAGGTAAGTGGCGAGTTGGTTGATGAAATGAATGAGGAATTAGAGAAAGGTGACGTTGAGGAAGCTAAAGCCATTGGCAAAGACCTCAAAGAAAACCTTTCCAAAATCAATCATCATGGCAGGCGAGCAGATGCGATCGTCAAAGGAATGCTGGAGCATAGCCGAACTAATGAAAGAGAAAAAACTTTGAGTGATTTGAATACCTTAACAGATGAGTTTGTACGACTTTCCTATCATGGTCTGCGGGCTAGAGACAAATTTTTCAATGCAGACTTTAGACTGGAACTAGAGCCAGACTTACCGAAAGTAAATATAGTAAGCTCGGATATGGGACGGGTGATACTGAATTTGGTCAATAATGCTTTTTACGCAGTCAATGAAAAAGCCAAATCTACCCCCCAACTCTCCCGAAATATCGGGACAGGCTCTGAAGGGGGAGAAGGCTTTAAACCTGTAGTAATTGTCCAATCAATGACAATCAAGTCCCCTTCAGGGAATTTAGGGGTAGAAATCTCTGTAAAAGACAACGGCTCCGGCATTCCCGAGCACATCAAAGAAAAAATCTTCCAGCCTTTCTTTACTACCAAGCCGACTGGATCAGGAACTGGATTGGGATTATCACTATCATATGATATAGTGAAGGCAAATGGCGGGGAATTGAAAGTGGAGAGTGTGGAAGGTGAAGGGACTGAATTTATGATTTTATTGCCTATTGATTGAACAACGAAATTTTATCAGGATTTCTAAAAAAAATCTAATTGTATGATACGTCGATCTAAAATATTTTTTACTCTGATTTTGATCGGTTCCTTATTCCTATACACTAGCCAAATAAAGGCTCAGGAAGTAGGTTGGATTTGCTTTTCCAGTTATTGGATAGGTTTGTAGTCAATGATGTATTCGACACGGCTAGTTTAGTTGCTGATAGGTCTTTAATAATCCGAACACCTTCAACTGGTAATAATTTAGATCGAGTTATAGCGGCTACTGTGGAATTTGAGTATTAAAGCAGCTGCGTTTTTGTCACAACATTTGGGTGAAATCAATTTAATGTATATAAAATATCCTTTGGGTAATATATTCTATCATTAGGGAAGTCTTCGACCGCTTTGGTACTAAATTATTTCTAGGATTTATAAATAAAATTCAACTTAGTCGAACAGTACTATTTTCAATATTTAAAAACTTATGATGGTGAAAATATATTATTCGTTGGAGTGCTTCTTATAGCATTTGGATGCGATACAAATACTCGTTATACGCAATATTCTATAGAAATTGAAGTCGTCAAATCTAATATTGGGTATTATTCGGAGGGAGATTGGGAGCCTTATGAAGCAAATTATGCAGAAGGCACTACTATTTTCTTTAATACATCAGAGGAAAATCCGCCTCAATTCAAGAGATTATTGATGGACAAAAATTAAGTTTAAAACCTCTATCCAGTTATTCTTTTGATCGGGAGAAAGATTTTTACGAGAGGGTCTTAGATGATGAAGGAGAAACTTAGGGGAATTATTGGGGCTTATGGAAAGGGACCATCGCTGCTTCAGGAGAGTCATTTGAGATGCCAGTTCACTTAACCTCCCAATTTGTCGATGGAAAAATTGTAAAAACATATGGTTATTGGGATGCATCAGCTCTTACGATGGCTTTGACCAAAATTCGAGAGGTTGCGGAAGCTCAGGCGGTAATGGAAATGCAAGATCAAGGTAAATAAGTATTTTTAAAACATATCCTCATTGATGGCTCAGGCTGATAGATTTACTTAACACTAGCCAATGAACCTGCACTATGATTTAATGTAAAGCAGCAAAGAGGATCAGGAATGAGTTATTCAATCGATAAAGATCAGGAGTCAAACTGATCACGTTTTTTAAGGATTAGCTTATTTTTTTTAATTACCAGGAAGAGCTTAGTTAGGGTGATTAAGGCTCTTCCCGGTTTCCTTTTTTTGGATTTCTTTTAATCAGGGAAAGGTTAATTCTTTCAAAGACAGGTCTATATTATTTAAACTTCATTCCAATTAAGCTTTTCTAACCTTCCAAAAGAGCGTAATCGCCTAATATTTTAATTTAGATTAATCCAAAAAATGAATCCTTATTCCTTTATTTTCATTTCTTATTCATAAAACTATTGATTAAATCATTTATTATGCCTCATAATAATTACTTTAAAGACTTGTTTTAGGGTTAGGCTTTTACTTGATTCTTCCCAACAGTTTAATTGACTAGATGAAACATTTTTTTTGGGTTTTTGGAATTCACCTTCTTTTTAACGCTTGTTCTGGTAAAAGGGCGCTGGATCAAATTAGTAACCCCACTGAAGAACGCCGTGCTATCGAAATTACAGTTTTGGCAAATTTGCCTGATTCACTACGGCCTAAAGTCGTTTTTTTGAACAATGTCCCAGAGCCCTCCAAGATTTTACTTTTCGGCCTGGGGAGCCTCCAAAAAAACCATATAGACGGAACTGGTCAAGCATAATGGAGGAATCTGACTCCAGCTACGATTCAATTGTTAAATCAGGTTAGAGATGAAAATGGCAATCTGATCCTAGACGAGAATGGGAATCCATTTCTTCAAGGTGAAGGAGGGATCTCCCAGTTTAAAAACTACAGTTCCGATAACGGGCTGGCACTGGATGCCGTCAACTGCGGGATCATAGATCAAAGAGGGCATCTTTGGTTTGGCACTAATGGTGGAGGAGTGAGCAGGTTCGATGGGGAGACTTTCACGACCTATTCTAATGTGGAAGGACTTGCTGACAATACTGTGCGTACCATTTTTGAAGACAGCAAAGGGATTATCTGGTTTGGAACAATTGGCATGGGGATTAGCAGTTTTGATGGCTATAGTTTTACCACCTATTCCACTACTGAAGGGCTGGTTAATGATTATGTATATAGCATAGCTGAGGATGATTCGGGGAATATTTGGTTTGGTACGGGTGGAGGATTGAGTCGATTTGATGGTGAACATTTCACAAATTTTACTACCTCCGAAGGGTTGGCCTCAGATGCCATTGTCATTATCGTAAAGGGGCCAAATGGAACTTTATGGATTGGTACAGGTAATAATGGGGTTTCTGTCTATTATGGTCAAAGTTTTAAAAATTATATCATAGCAGATGGCTTGCCTTCCAATAGGATTCGAAGTATATCAGTTGATTCTTCAAATCGAATTTTGTTTGGGACAATAGGAGGAGGAGTTGGGATTTATGATGGGAAGGAATTCACCTCCATTATTACGCAGGATGGTCTTCCTAGTATGGTAGTGAAGCATGTTCATGAAGATCAGTTTGGTAAAACCTGGTTTGCTACAGACAATGGATTAGGAACATTAGATGGGGATAAGGTTACCTCCTACAGTAGAGCACAAGGTCTACCCAGCAATAATATCAATTACATTATCGAAGATCGAGAAGGCAAACTTTGGTTTTGTACCGAAGGGGGCGGAGTGAGTCGATTTGATGGGAATAGCTTTACCAATTTCACTGCAAGTCAAGGTTTGGCAAATAATTTGGTCATGACGATCCTACAGGACTTGGATGGCAGCCTTTGGTTTGGAACTTCTGGCGGCGGAGTGAGTCATTTTGATGGCGAGAGTTTCAGCAATTTTGGTACTAGCCAAGGTCTGGCAGGGGATCTGGTCAACAGTAGCATGTTGGATAATAAAGGAAATATCTGGTTTGGTACTGGAGGCGGCGGGGTCATGCACTATGATCGAAAATCTTTTACCAGCTACACTACCGCCCAAGGCCTTCCTTCAAATGAAATTTACTCCATTCTTCAGGCTAAAGATGGAGTGATTTGGTTCGGCACAGATGGAGGCGGAATCAGCCGCTTTGATGGAGATAGTTTTACAAATTTTGGTTTGGATCAAGGTTTAGCAGGAGAAGCCATCTTAGGAATCACTGAGGACTTTCTAGGTAATCTTAGGTTTGCTGCAGCTGACGGAGGATTGACCAGATACGATGGCAAGTCCTTTATTAATTTCTACGATACATAATGACTTGGAGACAGCGGCGTACTAAAAGTCGTTAGTGACAAACAAGGAAACTTATGGGTGGGAACCTTCAATGGCCTTAGTTTTTTGAGTTTCTAAAAATTGAATGAACTGGATAATATCCTAGCAGATGGTGAGGTCGATCTGTCAAGTTTATTTCAAACATTCAGAAGCCCCGATGGACTTCCTGATAATGTAATTTTGCAAATCACCGATTTTCCAGGAGATCGAATCGCTGTGGGCACCAACCTGGGCATAGCAATATTCGATGCTCCCAATGATGCTCCACTAACTAGCCTACAAAATTTGGAAATCTTTAATAGCGACACCGGCTATCCTGTAAAAGATCTTACTGATGGTCAGAATGCAATGTTTCTTGATTCAAATGAAATTCTTTGGGCAGGAACAGGAAATAATAAGACTGCGCTAGTTCGCTTTGATTATTCAACCCTACGGAAAAATCAAAATGCCCCACAGTTGCTGTTTAAGCAACTGCGATTAAATGAAGAGGTCATCTCCTGGCAAAGTTTTTTCCAAAAAGACACTGCTCATCCTGCTCGGGATTTGGAGGAATTGCTTGTATTTGGAAAGTCCTTAAATGAAGAAGAGAGCAATAGCCTCCTGGCTCGATTTAAGGAGGTGGAGATTGATTCCATTCAGGCGTTCTTCCCAATTCCTCAGGGATTAATACTTCCCTATCGACATAATCATATCAACATTGATTACGGCAGCAATGAACTTTCCCATGCTAAGGAAATTGAAAAGGCCTATAAAAATCTCAAATCCACACAATCTCAATTGATTCAAGCAGAAAAAATGGCGTCGCTTGGAGAGTTGACTGCAGGAATCGCACATGAGATTCAGAATCTACTCAATTTTGTCAATAACTTCTCTGAAGTCAGCGCCGAACTCATTCTGGAAATGAATGAAGAAATGGCCAGTGGAAATCTTGAAGATGCCAAAATCATTGCAGAGGATATCAGACAAAACCTGGATCGGATTACCCTCCACGGCAGAAGAGCTGATTCTATTGTAAAAGCGATGCTTCAACATAGCCGATCTGGAATAGGGCAGAAGGAAAAAACCGATATCAATGCGATTTCAGAGGAGTGCCTTCGTCTTAGCTACCATGGCATTCGGTCTAAGGACAAAGAATTCCGTGCGGAATATTTGACTAGTCTGGATCCATCGGTTCCACAGCTCGATGTGATTCCTAGAGATATCCGTAAAGTTCTACTTAATATCTACAATAATGCCTTCTCTGAGTACGATAAAGAACTCAGAAACGGCGGAGAAAAAAATCCTGAAAATGGATACACACCATTAGTAAGTGTGACTACCAAAAAATTAGCAAAAGGGGTAGAGATTCGGATTTCAGATAATGGTAAAGGCGTTCCTTCGACGATTAAAGACAAGGTATTCCAACCCTTCTTTACTACCAAAGCTACAGGAAAAGGAACTGGACTGGGCTTATCGCTTAGTTACGATATTATAAAAGCACATGGAGGGGAGCTTATTGTAGAATCGCCGCCGACTTCGGGTCAAGGGGAAATAAAGCAAGGTGCATAATTTATAATTATCTTACCTTTTGATGGAAATAGTTTCGAATAAAATTAATAGTCTTACCATATGATTTTAGTAAATATCTTAGCTATTGTTTTAACCTCGGTTTTTAAAAAGCCAAGAAAAGGAGAGTTACCACCTACCAAATGGTTTCCTGCTTTTAACATAATTATTTTTGTGGCTATTGCAGTCCTTTTGCTAGACGCTGGAATAGATAAGGAATATAAGCTTTTGACTTCATTTGCTTCAATTTTCCCGATCTCAGGATTGATTTATTTGATCCTGATTAAGCCGGAATTTGCTGGAAGGAAACAGGTGCTTTATTCTTGGCTTCCAATAATCGGAATTCAAATTGTCAAACATTTGGTTGAATTGATCTTTCCAGTTTTCTACGCAAAGCGAGCAGAGTATTTCGAAATTGCGAGCATTTTTGCCCTAATATGGGCGATAGCCATGTGGATCAATAATCGAAAACAAGCCAAAAAACTCGATATTGATCGATTAAAAGCTATTGAAAGAGAGCGAGAATTGGAAATTACTGCCAAACTCAAAGCCGAACTTGAGGTACAGGTAAGTGAGCGAACTTCAGAGTTGGTTCAGCAAAAAGAAGAATTACAAAAGGCAATTGATAACTTAAAGTCTACCCAAGATCAATTGATCCATGCTGAGAAAATGGCTTCCCTTGGAGAATTGACAGCAGGGATTGCTCATGAGATTCAAAATCCGCTAAATTTTGTCAATAATTTTTCTGAAGTCAGCAATGAATTGATCCAAGAAATCAAGGAAGAGCGAGTGAAACCAAAGGGGGAGCAGGACGAGGGATTAATAGATGAGATATTGGCTGATATTTCTGATAACCTTGATAAGATAAATACCCATGGAAAACGTGCAGATTCTATCGTAAAGGGAATGCTCCAGCACAGTAGAAATAATTCTGGACAAAAAGAATTGACAGATATAAATGCTTTGGCTGATGAATATTTGCGTCTGAGTTATCATGGATTGCGTGCCAAAGACAAGTCATTTAATGCTGACTTTAAACTGAACCTTGATCCATCAATTCCGAAAATGGAGGTTGTATCTCAGGATATTGGAAGAGTCATACTAAACTTGATCAACAATGCCTTCTATGCGGCATCTGAAAAGCGGCAAGAGTTGGCTATCCAAGGTAATAGCGAGCATGCTTCTTATAAGCCAACAGTTTGGGTAAGCACCAAAAAGCTTAACAAAGGTATTGAGATTCGTATCCGAGATAATGGAAATGGGATACCAGCAGAGATCAAAGCAAAGATTTTCCAGCCATTCTTTACCACCAAACCGGCAGGAAAAGGAACTGGATTAGGATTATCGATGAGTTATGAAATTATCACTAAAGGTCATAATGGTCAGCTTTCTGTAGAAAGTGTACTTGATGATTTTACTGAATTTAGTATTATTTTAACTTAACAAAAGATGACAAAGATTTTAATTGTTGATGATGAAAGAGATATAGAAACGCTTTTTCGACAGAAATTTAGGAAGGAAGTGCGTAGTGGAGATTTGGAATTGGCTTTTGCTTTTTCAGGAGACGAGGCACTCCGGATATTAAGCGAGGACGAACCTCCAGAAGTGGTATATGTATTTTCGGATATTAATATGCCTGGAATGACTGGTTTGGAATTATTGGAAAAAGTAAAGGATAGGTTTCCTACTATTAATGTTAGTATGATTTCTGCCTACGGAGACACTGAAAATTACCAAAAGGCAATGAGTTCAGGTGCGAAAGAATTTTTTACCAAACCAATTGATTTTGATTCTCTTAAGCGGGAGATTGTAGATCTAATAACAAAGAAATAAGAGATTAAGGATGATTAAGATATTGGTAGTCGATGACGAGGCGGATTTGGAGATCCTGATCAAGCAAAAATTTCGAAAGAGAATTCGTGAGGGAGAGCTAGAGTTTTTGTTTGCGCTGAATGGCCGAATCGCGCTTGAGATATTGGATGCTAATAAGGACGTAGATATGATCCTGAGCGATATTAATATGCCCGAAATGGATGGATTGACATTGCTATCCAAAGTCAAAGAAAAGCACTCCCTGCTGAAAACTGTTATCATCTCAGCCTATGGAGATATGGAAAATATCCGAACTGCCATGAACCTTGGGGCTTTTGATTTCATTACCAAACCTGTAGATTTTCAAGATTTGGAGATCACAATTGAAAAGACTACCCAATACATTAATCAGGTCAAATCGACCTTGAAAGCACTGAAAGAAAATAACATCCTGAAGATGTATGTCGATGAGACAGTATTAAACTTCATGGGTAATCGTGAAATCGAATCTGGAATATGGGAAAATGAAACCATAGAGGCTGCAGTTGCTTTTATAGATCTTTGCGGATTTACTGCGATCTCTGAAAATGAGGAGCCTAACATTGTGGTAGGATTACTCAATGAATATTTTGATCTCATGGTTCGAGAGATCATGAATGAGGAGGGGATCATTGATAAGTTCATCGGGGATGCGATTATGGCCGTTTTCAAAGGAGATGATTACCATGCCAGAGCACTTCGAGCTTGTATTGCCATTCGGAATAAAATGAATGGTCTCCCTGTCTACTCCGAGCAATCAGGATTTAAACCCAAAGTGTCTATTGGAATCAATAGTGGAGAAATGGTTTCTGGAAATATTGGATCAATATCCCTGAAAAAGCTAGACTTTACCGTGATCGGTGATACTGTTAATGTGGCCTCTCGACTTCAATCCAAGGCTAGTCCGGGACAGATTCTTACTTTGGAAAAATTTGCTAATGCAGCGCCAGACTTCAAATACAATAGTATTGGAAAAATGGAGCTCAAAAATAAAGCACTTCTTGTAAATGTATCCGAGGTCGAATAGCTCAGAATTGACATTTCTTAATTTTTTGAAAAAGACGTATTACTGAATTCATCATCTTGAATTATTCACCCATCAAAACTAAATTATGAAAAAAATTACTCAGCCTGCCTTGCTAGTAGCCCTGGGAGTTTCTGTGAGCTTTGCCTCTTTAGTGCCTAAAAATGATTCAGCTTTGGCACCGATGCTAGAAGATCACACTACTCAGCTTGATAGCACGAAAAAGGATTCACTTGACTATCCAAAATTTAAAGACCTGCCTCTCAAGCCTGAGCGGGAGGTTAAATTCAACACCAAAGAAGGCACTTGGATCAGTGTGGATGTCAGCCCTGACGGAAATACCCTAGCCTTTGATCTTTTGGGAGATATCTATACGATTCCGATTTCCGGAGGAAAAGCGACGCCGATTACGACAGGTATCGCTTATGAAACTCATCCCCGTTTTTCTCCAGATGGAGAAAAATTACTTTTCACCTCTGACCGGGCTGGTTCTGACAACCTCTGGTACATTGATATAGTGAAAAAAGATACCGTACAAGTCACCAAAGATAAAAATGGAGATGTTCCCGGTGCTGCATGGACACCAGATGGCGAATACATTGTAGTCAGCAAAGGAAGAAGAATCCATAAGCTTTGGATGTATCACAAAGATGGTGGCGGAGGGATTCAATTGAATGAGAACCCTACTGCGATGAAGACCATTGACCCTGTAGTAAGTCCAGATGGTAAAAAAGTCTATTTTTCCCACCGTATAGGTGCTTGGAATTACAATGCACTTTTACCTCAATATCAGCTAGGCACTTACGATTTGGAAGAAGGAAAGATCACTAATATTTCTTCCAGATATGGTTCAGCATTTACACCTACATTGAGTAAAGATGGCAAGTATATGGCCTACGGTACTCGACATGAGGATAAAACGGGATTAGTCTTGAGAAATCTAGAATCCGGAGATGAGCGTTGGTTAGCCTATCCAGTTCAACGAGATGATCAGGAATCGATTGCTCCGCAGGGAGTACTTCCTGCGATGGCTTTTACTCCGGATTCCAAAAACGTAATTGCCTCTTACGGAGGAAAAATCTGGAGTATTCCGGTAATGGACGGCGCTCCGAAAGAAATTCCTTTCGAAGTGGACGTGAAATTGGCTATAGGTCCAAGACTTTATTTCGATTATGAAATTAAGGATACTACTGCCAAACTGGCCACTCAAATTCGTGATGGTGTCCCCTCACCGGATGGCAAAAAGTTGGCTTTTACAGTGCTGAACAGATTGTATGTGATGGACTATCCAAACGGCGAACCAAAGCGAATCACTACCCATAACTTTACTGAAGCTATGCCTTCCTGGAGTCCGGATGGAACTCAATTAGTATTTACTACTTGGTCAGAAACTGAGAGCGGTCATCTCTATAAAGCCTCACTTGCAGGTAAAGGAACTGTCACCAAACTTACCAAAGAAGCAGCTCTTTATATTGGTCCAGTTTGGTCTCCAGATAATCGGATCGTTGCTTTCAAAGGCCCAAGACGGGAATTACAAGATGCAGAAGGTCCGGGATTTTCTGGTTCAGAGGCGGAGTTGGTTTGGATACCGGCAGCTGGGGGAGAACTCAAGAAAATCATGGATGCTCCGAATTATGGGAATGCTCACTTCACCAAAGATCCGAGTAGAATCTATTTGAATGGATCAGGTGGGGCATTACTCTCTGTAAACTGGGAAGGAAAAGACGAGAAGGTCTATGCGAAGATTACCGGGGTTACACCATTTGGTTCAGCATCCGGAGATCATGATTCACACGATCATGCGAGTTTGGAGGAGGTTTCCACTGTTCGTTATGTGATGGGAATGCCCCGATCCAATGCCGACGCAGTGAATTATTGCATGCTGCCAGAAGGATCCAATTCGCAGGAACCATCCATGCAGCCAGCCAGCGCAAGTACGATCTTGATGGCGCCAGAAGGGAATTTGGCTTTGGCACAAGTCAATAATAATGTCTATGTAATCACCATTCCAAAAGTTGGAAAGACCCCAACCATCAATGTGGCCGATCCCGCATCCAGTAATTTTCCTTCGCGTCAATTGACTGAGATTGGTGGAGAATGGCCAGCTTGGGAAGCCGATGGTAAGAAAGTGCACTGGTCGCTTGGTAATGGCCACTGGGTCTATGATATCACCAAAGCAGAGTTCGTAGAGGATTCAGTAAAGACGTTCAAAAAAGCGAAAATGCTGGCAGATGCAGACAGTGTGTCTAGTTTAAAAGCGTTGGGTCCTGAAGCTGTAAAAACAGCCGACTCACTAGCCAAAAAGCAAAAGGAAGTAATTGCTGAGCTTTTGAAAAACGACAAGGAAAAGGCAAAAGCCGATAGTATTTATAAGGCTGAGAAAAAGGAGAAAGAAAGCTACAAGCCTGAGGAACATCAGGTGAAAGTCTTCTTTGCGAAGGATACTCCTAAAGGAAGCATCCTCCTGAAGAATGCCCGAATCGTGACCATGAAAGGAAATGAGGTCATTGAAAATGGCGATATTCTAATCGAGAATAACCGAATCAAGGCAGTTGGAAAGACTGGAACTCTGGATGCAGGTAATGCTAAAGTGGTCGATGCCACAGGTAAAACCATTACCCCGGGATTTATCGATACGCATGCGCACATGTGGCCGACTTGGGGTTTACATAAGAATTCAGTTTGGATTTATGCTGCTAATCTAGCTTATGGGGTGACTACTACTAGAGATCCTCAAACTGCAACAACAGACGTCTTGACCTACAGTGATATGGTGGAGGCAGGAATGGTCCCTGGTCCTCGGGTATATTCTACCGGTCCAGGTGTCGGCTATTGGATGTATAATCTGAAGTCGCTGGAGCAAACCAAAGATGTCCTCAAGCAATACAGTAAATACTATAATACCCAGTACATCAAGATGTATTTGGTGGGAAATCGTCAGATGCGTCAATGGGTGATTATGGCTGCAAAAGAGCAGAAACTGATGCCAACTACCGAAGGTGGTTTGGATTTCAAATTGAACATGACCCAGCTGTTTGATGGCTACCCGGGACATGAGCACGCGATTCCTATTTATCCTTTGTACAAGGACGTGACTAAGACCATTGCAGAAAGCAAGATGGCGGTCACTCCAACCTTGCTCGTAGCCTATGGCGGTCCTTGGGCTGAAAATTACTACTACACCACCGAGAGTCCTTTGCACGATCCAAAGCTGAATCGATTTACGCCGTATGAGGAGTTGAATTCTAAAGCCCGTCGGAGAGCAGGTGGATTGGGTGGCTGGTTTGCTCCGGAAGATCATGTCTTTGAAGATCATGCGGTCGGCATCAAAGCCATCGTAGATCAGGGCGGATTAGCTGGAGTAGGTTCTCACGGTCAGTTGCAAGGTTTGGGTTACCATTGGGAACTTTGGTCTGTGGCCAGTGGAGGAATGTCTGGCATGGATGCCTTGAAGACCGCGACTATTCTTGGTGCCGAAGCATTGGGATTGGATAAGGAACTCGGAAGTATTGAAGCTGGTAAGTTGGCTGACTTGGTAATCATGGAAGCAAATCCATTGAAGAATATCCGTAATACCAATACCATCACCCATGTGGTAAAAAATGGTCGGGTGTATGATGGAAATACCCTGGATGAAATCTTACCGACACCAAGAAAATTGGATGTAACACCTTGGACAAAGTCCTCTCCGATGATGAATACAAGTTTGAAGAAATAAAGAGTAAACAAATATAAACCTGAGCCGGCTACTATAGAGTAGCCGGTTTTTTGTTTTCAATTAATTCTTTGTATAGGTTAAATATTCAAAAGTTGCTTTCTCAGAAATCACTGCCGTATTTGCACTTGTGAACAACCAATGGATCTCAGCCAAACCATTTCTTCGATTTCTAACCTTTAAGAAAGTCTGGAATTATGCGCTATTGTGGAGTTCATTTCAGCTATCCAGACTAGCAGGCAGGCCAATTCTTTGGGGAAACCCGACCACCTTATCTATCGAACCCACCACTAGTTGTAATCTCCGTTGTCCTGAATGCCCCTCTGGTCTTCGGTCATTTACCCGACCAACTGGAATGCTCCAGGACCAGCTTTTTGAAAAAGTCATAGATCAGGTAAGAGGTCATCTGACTTGGCTTCACCTCTATTTTCAGGGTGAGCCTTTTCTCAATCCTCGATTTTTGGAAATGGTGCGTTATGCCGATCAACAGCGTATCTTTACTTCGACTTCTACCAACGCCCATTACCTCGGGGAAAAGCAGGTAGCCGAAGTCCTTCAAAGCGGACTAAAGCACCTCATTGTATCGATGGATGGTATTACGCAGGAAGTATATCAGGATTATCGAATTGGAGGTTCCTTGGAGAAAGTAACGCGTGGCTTGAGTCTACTTTTAGCAGAGCGTAAAAAAGCCAAGCTTGATTTTCCCAGAGTCATTCTTCAATTCTTAGTAACTGGGAAAAATGAGCATCAGATCCCTACGCTGAAAACTTGGGCTATGGAAATCGGGGCGGATGAACTCCAGCTCAAAACCACACAGATCTATGATTTTGAAAATGGATCTGATTTGATTCCTTCGGATTTAGGCTACTCACGCTATGTACCTGTTGGAAATGGTAAGTGGAAGATCAAAAAGAAAATCGAAAACAAATGCTGGCGCATGTGGCAAGGAGCAGTAGTCACTTGGGATGGAAAAGTAGTGCCTTGTTGCTTTGACAAGGATGCAGCGCATGTGATGGGTGAGTTGAAATCGAATACCATGGAGTCCATCTGGAGATCTGTACCCTATTTCGATTTCCGAAAACAACTATTAGCCGACCGGTCACAGATTGAGATTTGCAAAAACTGCACGGAGTAGAAAACAGCTAATTCTTCGCCAGTTAATTGCAGATAAGTAGAATCACAACTCCATAATAGCTAGGTACCGTAGCGGAACCCGTGACGGAATTAGCGGTTGAAATTATTACTCGTAATTTGGATTTTTTTGATGCGATACACCATAAGTATTACCCTTTCGGGGCTTCCAGTATAGTACGTGTTTCCGTACTCTGCACTTCATACAGGGCTATGAATAGTTTAGCTCCTTCAGAGCTGAGTAGAATATCAATTCTATGTTTTTTCCGCTTGCATGAACTGCATTAATTAGTACACAAAGATTGACCTATACAAATAATTTTATTTGGAAAAATATGTTAGATCCTAGCACCAGAATGGGGCGAAATTAATTAAGCCCCGCCTTTTCCAAATTTTGAAAGCCCTTCAAATAGTTTTTGGACCTGATTTTCTGATTCAAGGCTGAAAAAAATCTTAAAAACCGATCTCTCTTCCACGGGGTTTCGTCTGCAGGTTATTAACTTCCAGCTTTTTGGAACTATATTTGGCAGAAATAAGAAATTCACGGATTTTTAGTCTTTAATATGTTCTAAATTCATCTTGAACTGCCCATACAACATGATGCAAACAAAACGATTCTGGTATTTTTTCATTGTAGTTGCAGCTTTAGTATTTGTGTCTCCCATTGTTTTTGCACAGCAAACCACAGATTTGAAGCAACTAAAAGCGGATGAATTGTCTGACCAGCAAATTGAAGAATTAATTTCCAGAGCATCAGAAGCGGGGCTTTCCCCAGAAGATTTTCTTCAAATGGCTCAACTTAGGGGAATGCCTTCAGTGGAGGTGGCAAAGCTTAAAACCAGAATAGAGGAATTGAACCGAACTGGAGTAAATCCACGATCAGCTAATGAATCCAAAAGACAACCTAGACAACAAGCCGATTTTAATACCATTACGCAAGGGCTTTATGAACCACAGGATTTGGAAGAAATCGAAAAAAAAGGACCTCAAATCTTTGGGGAATCTCTTTTTTACAATGAGAATAGAAGATTAAGTTTTGAGCCAAGTCTGAATCAGGCCACTCCAAAAAATTATATTCTGGGACCTGGTGACATGATCTATGTTGATATCTATGGTCAATCCGAACAATATTATGAAGCGACAGTCAATCCGGATGGATTTGTCCTGTTGGATAATATCGGTCCGGTTTTGGTCTCTGGAAAGTCCATTGAGGAAGCGCAAGGAATCATTAAAAACCGAGTTGCCCGCTACTATCCCAGCCTTTCCGGAGCGAATCCAAGTACATTTCTTCAAGTTACTTTGGGTAATGTCCGTACGATTAAAGTCAATATTCTCGGCGAGGTACGATTGCCAGGGTCTTTTACCTTGAGTGCTTTTTCTACTGTTTTCAATGCACTTTATGCTGCTGGAGGGCCAAATGAAAATGGCTCCTTCCGTGCAATTCGACTAATTCGGAACAATAAGCTCATTGCTCAAATAGATCTCTATGAAATGCTGACAAAAGGCATGGCCGATTTGGATCTGCAGCTGAAAGACCAAGATGTGATCATGGTTCCGGCATTTCTCGCTCGTGCTAAGGTAAACGGTGAGGTCAAGCGACCAATATCATTTGAAATTGCTCCAGAAGATACTTTCGAAGATCTCTTAAATTATGCCGGAGGATTTACAGATGAGGCATTCAAAGACCGCGTAGCCATTTCTCGAATTACCGGTAATCAGCTTTCGGTTTCTGATGTCTACCAAAATCAATTTGGGATGTTTATTCTAAAAGGTGGTGATGATATTACTGTTCAGCGGATTTTGAATAGATATTCCAACAGGGTCCAAATCAAAGGAGCGGTATATCGAGAAGGAGCTTTTGCCTTAACGGAGGGGCTCAAACTTTCTGAACTGATCAATAATGCCGAAGGTCTTCGTGGGGATGCCCATACTGACCAGGCAAGTATCCTGAGAACAAAGACTGATCTTAGCACTGAGATGGTCCAAGTTAATCTCAAAGCAATTTTGGAAGGAACTGCTTCTGATATCATTTTGCAACGAGAAGATGTCATACGGATTGCAAGCATTTATGATATTCAAAATGAGCAATATGTTCAGATTTTAGGCGAAGTGAGGCGACCGGGTGTCTATCCTTTCTCCAAATTCATGACACTGGAGGAATTAATTATACTGGCAGGAGGACTTCAGGAATCTGCAAATTCTCAAGATATCGAAATCGCCAGACGACTAGAGGATACGGACCTTGGGACCTTGTCAGATATTATTCCGGCTCAAGTTGCCGCCAATTTGTCCGTCACCAGGGAATCGCCAGAACTGATGCCTTTTGATCAAGTGATTGTCAGAAAGCGATCCACTTTTACCATGCAGAAACTAGTCTCCGTGGAAGGTCAGGTGAATTCTCCCGGGATTTTTGCCATTCAGACCAGTGGTGAGCGTATCTCTGATCTAGTCAAACGAGCAGGTGGATTAAATCAATTTGCCTATTCCAAAGGAGCAACCTTGATCCGGCGAACTGAATTTTTCAATACCGAATCTGAGGAAATCAGAAGAAAACTAAATTTGGAAGCCTTGAGAATGAAGCTTGAAGCCGATTCTTCTAATTCTGAGGCACAGGTAGAATTATTGCAGCGTTTGTTCAGAGATTTACCCGAAAAAGTAAATCCAGTAGTAACTCAATTGGCACAAAACAAAAAAGAGTCATTGGATCAGATTGCGGAAGGAACTCCCGGATTTGAAGTAAAGCTAAAGCAAACCGAAGCAGTTGCCATCAATCTGGAAACAATCATTACCCATCCAGGGTCAGAAGATGACTTACTTTTGGAAGAAGGAGATATTCTATCTGTCCCGAAATTACTTCAGACAGTTCGAATGCGCGGAGACTTAGTCTATCCGACTACGCTTCGACATGAGTCCGGGAGAAGTTTAAAATACTATATTAATAATGCTGGAGGATTTGACCACAGAGCGAATCGGAAGCAAACTTATGTAGTCTATGCAAATGGTGCTGTAAAGCGAACAAAAGGAATCTTTGGAATTAGAAACTATCCTCCAGTAGAGCAGGGAGCCGAAGTCATCGTGCCTACTAAAGGGCCTAAAATTCCGCTACGTTTGGGAGAAATCGTTGGGATCAGTACCGGCTTGGCAACATTGGGATTAGTCATTTCACAAGTCAACTGGTAATGGCAGAATCACAGCATTTTTCGGATAATCAATTTACAATCAAAGAAGTCTTTCAAAATGTAAAGGACTGGCTAAGCTATTTTCTCTCGCAATGGAAGGTCCTTATCGCAGCAGGGATCATTGGTCTGGGAGTTGGAGCAATGGTTTCAATCTTTAAAAAGCCAGTTTTTCATGGAGAAACATCTTTTGTACTTGAAGATGGAGATGCTAGAGGCATGGGGCAAATGTCTGGTTTAGCCTCCTTGGTTGGTATGAATATAGGTTCCTTAGGCGGGACTAGTGGTCTATTCCAAGGGGATAATATCATGGAGCTTTATCGCTCGGACCGGATGCTCGATGAAACCTTGTTGAGTCCATTTGACGAAAGACAATTATTGATTGATCGATTTATTTCCTTTGAAGCGTTAGATAAAAAATGGTCGTCCAACGTAAATTTTGAGGCCATGGATTTTTCTATTCCTCGGTCTAATTTCACGGTTTCTCAAGATTCTGTGGTCAAAGAAATTTCAAAATTAATTCGGGAAAATCAATTAGCAGTAGCGAAGCCTGATCGAAAACTTACGATTATTCAAGTTTCGATTTCCTCTCAAGATGAGCTTTTTGCAAAAGTATTGAATGAGCGATTGGTGGAAAAAGTCAATGCGTTCTATTTAGAAACCAAGACCAAAAAGACGGGAGAAAATCTCAGTATTTTGCAAACTCAGGCAGATAGTGTCCGCTCAATTTTGGATGAAAGTATCGGGGCATATGCTGCTGCTTCAGATCGGGTTCCAAATGCGAATCCGCTGTTAAGCTCCGCCACGGTGGAAAGTCGCAAACGACAAATTGACGTCCAGGCCACTGGTGCGGTATATCAAGAGATTGTTAAAAACTTGGAAATAGCCAAAGTGAATCATCGTAATAATTCGCCACTGATTCAAATCATCGATCAGCCTCGACTTCCGCTAAGGCGGACAGAAATCAGATTAGTTAAAGGGATGGTTTTGGGGGCTTTTGGAATCGGATTTTTAACTTTATTGATGCTATACTTTCGTCGATTGTACCAAAAGCATGCCTAGCATAGCTTACCGTCATGTTTGAAAAACTTTCACTATTTCCCATAGGGCATATCATAAAGAATAAATCGATCCAGAATTTTTTCTTTATGTCTGTGATCCAGTCTTCAAACATCCTGATCTCTCTCATTACCATGCCACTTTTGATCCAAAGTATTGGCTTAGATCAATTTGGCTTGGTCAATCTTTCACTTTCCGTGATCGTGTTACTTAATGTTTTGGTGGTGTTCGGGTATAATCTAAGTGCTCCAAAAGATGTTGCATTGAATCAGCAGGATAAGAATGAACTTTCTCATTTAGTTTCGAATGTGTTCTCAGCGAAATTACTGCTTGCCTGCTTTGCCACTTTTTTGATTCTGCTAGGAGTTTTTGGCTTTAATTTATTCAAAGAGTATCAGGTCATTCTTTTGTTTTCCATTTTACTGCTTTTCTCAGAGGCTACGCTTCCGCTTTGGTTTTTTCAGGGAATGGAAAAAATGAAGCTGATTAGTATCAGCAATATTTTCAGTAAACTTCTCTTTCTATTGGGGATAGTGCTTTTTATTCACAGACCGGAACAAAGTCAATGGGTAAATTTCATGATGGGATTTTTCGGCCTATCCATTAATTTATTATTGTTTTTTTACATTCATATCTTTTTAGAGATCAAATTCTATAGACCCCAGTTTTCTTCGATCTGGGAAAGCCTTCACAAGAATCTAATCCTCTTTTTGAGTGGATTTGCCAGTTTTATTTCGATCAGTGGTGGATTGATTATTCTGAGTTTTTTCTCAGTAGCGGAGACGTTAGGTATGTATAGTCTGGCGGAGCGGGTAATCATGGTGTTACGACTTTTCCCGGCTTTGATTATCCAGGCTATTTATCCCAATACTTCAAAAATTTATCAATCAGATAAGCCTGCATTTTTTCGATTTTTGAAAAAAGTTTATATCCGAGTTTTAATTGTAGGGCTATTAATTTCTTTAGGAACTTATTTGGTTGCTCCTTGGGTCATCCAGATCTTGGCTAGAAAACCTCTTGGAGAATCTGCAGGTTATCTTAGGATTTTAGCTTTTGTTCCTTTCTTGGCCTGTCTGAATGTTGGGAATGTGATCCTAATATTGGTGGCTGATTTGAAAAATCTGCTTTTCAAAGCATCTTGGATGATGTGTGTTTATATGATTGTTACAGCCTCTTTGTTGACTTCTAAATTTGGAGGAACAGGGCTCTGCTATGCAATTCTATCAACAGAGATTATCGTATTCTTGATTTGCCTTGTTTTACTCTTTAGAAATAATCGAAAACTATTCTGTGGATTCTATAGCTAAAGATTCTGTCGCCATTATTCTAGTCAATTGGAATGGAGCTCAATTTTCAATTGACTGTCTCCATTCCCTTCGAAAATTAGATTTTCCCGATTTTGGAATCTTTCTGGTAGACAATGCCTCCGATAATCATGAAGGTGAAGAGCTAAAGGCGGAATTTCCGGAAATAATACTAATCCAGAGCAGCACTAACTTGGGTTTTGCAGGGGGAAATAATCTGGGAATTCGAAAAGCATTGGAGTTGGGCTACAGTCACTTGATGCTTTTGAATAATGACACGGTAGTGGCTCCCAATTTTTTACAGGTGATGATGTCCCAATTTGAAAAGTCCCCGAGTTTAGGGGTAGTCCAGCCATTAATCTATTGGATGAAGGATCGGAATCAAATTTGGAATGCAGGTGGAAAATGGGACCCAACCTTAGGAAGGGCTATTCCCCTTCGGGAATTGAAAAATGGAAAAAAGGTTGTACCAAAAATTCAAAATATAGATTGGGCTACTGGTTGCTGCATGTTGATTAAGAGAGAAGCAATTCTTCAAGTAGGTCTTTTAAACGAGCAATTCTTCACCTATTTCGAGGATGTAGAGTGGAGCTTGAGATTTAGAGAAAAAGGTTTTGAAATTGCTTTGGCACCAAAAGCCTTCATCTACCATGAAGCAGGTGCCTCTTCGAAAAAGAAACATGAGGAAGGCACACTCAGTCCAAGAGTGTTTTATTACCACGTTCGGAATCAGTTTTTCTTAATTCGAAGTACTATAGGTCGTTTCAATAAACCATTTGCTTATGGATATCATTTGATTCGATTTGGCTTTTGGATTGGATATTTTTTGATTCGGGGTAGATTTAAGAAATTAAAATCAGTAGCCAAAGGAATTCAGGAAGGAATCACAATGCCACTTCAATCTCAAGTAAAATGAGCCTAATTTTCTTTCTTCTGATCACAATTACTGTTGGTGGAGGCTTTCTCTGGACCCTGCAGGAGATGGTGTTCAAAGGGAAGTGGACTTACTTTATTTTCTTCTTAGCGGCTTTTTTGCCTTTTTATATCACCAGTTTGAGTGTGATTTATTTGGCGACTAGTTCAAGCTTAATTTTAAGTATTTTTCAGGTATTGAAGGAGTTAATCGTACTGATCGCGGTCTTAGTTTTTGTTTTTTACCATCGAAAAATTTCCGAATATCCTTTACGGTTTCAAATTACAGATTGGCTCATGCTTGGGTTTTTAGGATTGGGGTTTTTGTACCTGTTACTTCCCATCGGCGAAGCTTCCTTCATGAATAAAGTGCTGTACTATAAAAGCATGTTGATCCCAGGCATTATTTATTTTTTGGGAAGAAATACCCGCTTTTCAGACTTGGAGATTAAGCGGCTTTTTGGAATTATTTTCGTCATAGCAATTGGAGCGTTCTTAGTAAACTTGCTCGAAACATTTGTGCTAAATGCCCACATTCAACAGTTTTCTGGATATTCGCTTTACAATCAAGCGATCAATAATATTGACCCTACAGGTAATTTTGGATTGACTTGGACTTTTGAGACCCAAGCAGTGACAAAGCGACTAGCGAGTTTTTTCTCAGATCCATTGGAGATGGCGAGTTCAGTCTTAATGGGCTTTGCCGCTGGTTTGATTTGGTTTTTGACAACCAACAAAGCCCAAAACTGGCTTTACGTATTGATTATGTTGGCTTCGCTTGGGAGTTTGTTCTTTTCTGCCTCCAGAGCTGCATTTGCCGCATTTTTCGTTATGATTTTCTTTGTGGCTTTGGTTTTTGGACTTTACAAATTGATTGTGGGTGGATTTTTAGCGTTGATTGCTTTTGCTATCTATGTGCTACTTTTTGTCACAGAAGACTTTTACTTTTTTGTTCTGGATACCTTGACTTTCGAAAACAGCTCGAGTCTAGGACACCTACTGGAGTGGCTACTTTCCTTGGATTCAATGGTAGCAAATCCATTTGGAATAGGTTTGGCTATGAGTGGGAATTTCGGAAGTGTCACAGATGAACTGAGAGTAGGCGGGGAAAATCAATTTTTGATCTATGGAGTGCAATTAGGTTGGATTGGGATGATGCTTTATATCTCTTTGTTATTTTACAGTATTAAGGATTGTATTAAAGTTTTCTATAATTCTAGGAATAAATTAGCTGCAAGGATTGCCTTCGTGGGTGGAGTAGTTAAATTTAGCTTACTTATCCCCCTTTTTACGGCAAATGTTGAAATCTACATGTATGTTTCTTGGGTCACCTGGTGGATGGTAGGATACAGCATTAATGAATTTTCTTCCCTAAAAAATCAATCCTTAAGTTATGATTCTGCATCGGAACTGCCCGCTCTGTAATTCAACAAGTCTTAAAGGCTTTGCGATTGATACCAAAAGAAAAGGGCCTCATATTTCAAGAGTAGAGTGCGATTCCTGTAAGCTTGTATTTGCAAATCCAATGGCAGATCAAAAGGAGCTTCTAGACTATTATCAGAATTACTATGAAAAAGATCTCTACGAGGCCATTAATTACAAGGAAATTATCCTAAAACTTTTTGAACATATTCGAACTCTCAGCGAGACCGATTTAAAAAAAGAAGTAAAGTATTTTCGGAATTTGAGGGAAGAGTCCACGTTCCTTGATATAGGATGTGGATTGGGCTTAGGGTTATCATATGCAAATCAGTTGAATTGCAAACTTTATGCGACTGAGTTTGATAGCGGTGCCTTAGAATTTGTGAAAAATCATTTTCAGGTAGAAACCTTTCAGGGAGATATTTGGGAAGCAAATTACGCTTCTGAGTTTTTTGATTTTATTCATATTTCACATGTGATTGAGCATGTTTTAGATCCTGGAGCATACCTAAAGGAGATGATGCGAATCTTAAAGCCAGGCGGAATCATGGCTATAGGTACACCGGATATTTCATCCAGAATGTATACGTTTCATCGTTGGGTAAATTTCCTTCAATTTAAAGTGCCGGATGTAATTGATGGACTGGAGCATACATTTATTTTTCCTAAAAACACGTTAGCAAACCTTTGCAGTCAAGAGGGCTTTCTGATAGAAGATCATTACACGCATAATTTTGGGGAAAAAATCGGTAATTTGATTTCATATAAAATGCCACTAAAGAAAAAGCTCAACCGAGTAATTCAAAACTTATTTCGGGTGAATCAGTGGATTATATGTAAGAAAAGTTGAGCCTCATTCATGAGACGAAAATTCATCTCAAAAGCATTAAATTTTAACTTAAAACATGAGTCTTACGAGAGCGTGTAGAAAATCTAAAGGAAAAATCATCTTAAGATTTTCATCTCGCTAGAAAAATATACATCCTTCTTTAATTCCATACTTTGAAAGTACTCCTCGATCTCCAATACTTAAATGCTGCTACCACAGGGATCAAAACTTACATGATGGAGCTTGCAAAAGCAGCAAAAGATTACCCACATCCGGATATAGAATGGATTTTCACACATAATCCGGAGAAACAAGCCGCTGATGAAATCTACAAAAATCTAAATTCAAAGATTCAGCGGCTCAACTATCATCTTGACTATTTCCGCTGGAAAGAATTTCAATTGCCGGATTTGGTGAAAAAGCATAAGCCTGATGTTTTGATTTGCCTAGATTTCGTTTCCCCTGCGGTATCGCTTCCTTGTCAGCGGCTGACTGTTTTTCATGATGCATTTTTTTGGCAAATGCCTAAAAATTATCCTGTTTGGTGGCGGAAGTATTTTTTGAGTTTGATTGGAAAAGGGATAAAGGAAAACACTGGAATTATTACCACGACCGATTACTCCAAAGCGTCATTGGCAAAGCATTTATCCTTGCCCAATAAAATCAATGTCGTCTACCAAGTGCCCAAAACGCTTAATCAGGAAGTTTCGAAAGGATTTTTGAAACAAGCCAAATTAGAAAAAGGAAAATATTTCCTACACATAGGAACTTTTGATAAAAGAAAAAACCTGACTCTTTTGGTCAAGGCGTTTGATAAATTTTTGGAGAAGACCAACTCTGAATTCAAATTGATACTTGCCGGAGGAGCGGGGCAAAGTGCTCAAATGAATTCCTTACCTGAGGTGAAAAAGTTGGTGGAAGAGTTCGGCTTGGAAGATCGAGTAATGCTACCGGGATACGTCAGCGACCTGGAAATTAATGCCCTTTACCAAGGGGCATTCGCCTATGTTTTTCCTTCAGCCAATGAAGGGTTTGGAATTCCGATCATAGAGGCCATGCGGGCAGGCGTTCCGGTAATCCATTCTGATCAACCCGCTTTAGTAGAAGTCAGTGCGGGCGCAGGAATTGCTTGTAAAATCGGAAATTTGGACGATTTAGCAGAAAAAATGATACTTTTGAGCCGAGAAAACACACTACGTGAGCTTTTAATCCAAAAAGGATTGCAGCGGGCGGAGGATTTTTCTTCAAAGAAATTTATTGAAGCTTTTCACCAGATTATTCTGGATCTGCAAAACTAGTCTATGCGGCAAATTACCTGTCCGGTTTGTAATTCGATTCCAGTTGAAAACCTTAAAGCCTTTCAAATCTGCATCTGTAAGCAATGTCAGGTTGGCTGGACTTTTATTCCTAATTCGATAGATACTGAGGAATTATACCAAGACGAAGTCTACCAAGTAGTCGATAATCGACGTTCCATATTTGAGCGAATTATCTTCTCAGAAGCTCGAAAAGTTCTCTCAAAAGCTAAGCAAATCAGATCTGATGCTTCCACTTTGCTTGATTTTGGCTCTGGAAAAGGCCAGTTTCTCTGGGTAGCTAAAGTTGAAGGTTGGAACGGTCTGGGAATAGAAACTGCGAAAGCCCGGGCAGATTTTGCCGCAATTCATTATCAGGTAAGAGTTAGCCTTAGTTTTTATTCTGGGGGAAAAATCGAAGGAGCTCCTTTTGATTTGATCACTCTGAATCATGTTTTGGAGCACTTGCCCGAACCAATGGCACTGGTTAAGGAGCTCTTGACTTCTAATCTCGCAAAAGGAGGATTGGTGTATATCGAAGTCCCTAGAGCCAACTCATGGCAAGCAAAAATTGCAGGCAAAAATTGGATGCATTGGGATATTCCAAAGCATTTGACACATTGGAGGGAGGATATTCTCATAGCTGAAATGGCAAATATTGGATTATCAAAAAAGGATGATCGGCGGTTTTCAATTCATTTGGGATTGATGGGAATGGTGCAATCCCTACTTAGTATTTTTGGCTTTAGAGAAAATCTCGTACTGAGATTGAAACGAGAAAAAACGATTGGCCTACTTTTAGGAATTGGGATGGTTTTACCCGTGGCATGGTTGTTAGAAATGATTTCAACCCTTTTTAATCGATCCGGGATTATCGGAGCATATTTTAAATCAAATGACTGAAAAACGGAACGTCCTTTTTTTACAATCCTCCTCTGAGCTCTATGGTTCAGGGAAAATAATTTGTCAAGTTCTACAGGTTTACCGTAGCGAAGGATTTAACCCAATAGTTCTACTTACCGGACCAGGTCCACTAGCAGATTTACTAATTAAGGATGGTTATATTGTCCGTATTAAAAATCTTGGAATTCTCCGCAGAAAATATGTGAAGCCAAGTGGGTTGATAAATAGATTGGGTAAGAATATTCAAGCTTATAGTTATTTGAATCGACTTCATCGGGAGTTTGATTTTCAGTTGGTATATTCAAATACCCTTGCAGTCGTCGTTGGTGCTTGGTGGGCTCGGAGAAGGTATTTGCCCCATATTTGGCATATTCATGAGATTCTTTTGGGACCCTTGCCATTAGTAAATATGCTGGCAAAAATGCTGGATACAACTACTTTCGAACCAATTGTGGTATCCAATGCAGTAGGGAATCACTGGAAAAGTAAACTAACAAGAGCAAAATCAGAAGTGATATACAATGGAATCTCTTATGATCCTTACCTTATGGAATTCCCTGACGCAAAAAAGTATTTGGGAATTGAAAAAGATAAAATTGTAATCAGTATGGTTGGGCGAATTAATCCAGGCAAAGGCCAGCTTTTTTTCTTGGAACTAGCCGAAAATCTAATCAAGCGATTTCCCCAGCTTCACTTTCTTTTAGTAGGAGATCCATTTCCGGGATATGAGGAAATTGAGCAGGAGATTCTGCAAAAGTTAGAGAAGGTATCTTTGAAAAATTCGGTAAGCTATTTGGGATTCAGGAAGGATATTCCTGAAATCCTTGCTGGATCGGATATTTTTGTCCTTCCTTCCATTCTTCCTGATTCATTTCCTACTGTAATTCTCGAAGCAATGACATCAGGTAAGCCGGTTGTGGCTACCCGTTCTGGAGGAGCTTCAGAGCTAGTTTTGGACGAGGAAACAGGACTTTTGATTCCAATTTCTGATGTTGAAAAAGGAGTTGCCGCTTTAGAAAGGCTAATCAAATCAGAAGCTTTGCGCAGCAAAATGGGTAATGCAGGACGAGCAAGAGTGTTGAAAGAATTTAGCTTAGAAGCTTTTGAAGAAAAAATTAAAAACCATCTATGGCGACAACTGGAAAACAGCTGAAAGTTGCCATTATGGGGGCCAAAGGCTATCCCTATGTCTATGGTGGATTTGACACAATGGTCAAGGAACTCGGCGAGCGCTTGGTAGCCCGTGGGGTGTTGGTCAGAGTTTATAACCACCGGTCACTTTTTAAATCCAGACCCCGATTCGTCAATGGAATTGAGTGTATTTATACTCCGGCGATTGAGCGAAAGAGCCTTACTCAATTGACCCATACATTTTTCGCAATGATTCATGCCTGCTTTTCGGATGTGGATGTGATTTTTGTTGTGAATAGTGGAAATGGTCCATTTGGTTTGATTTCGAAGCTTTTTGGAAAGCCAACGGCCATAAATGTTGACGGACTGGAGTGGCTCAGGCCCAAATGGAAAGGAGCAGGATCCAAGTATTTCCTTTGGGCTTCTCGGATGGCTACTAAATTTTACGATCAGGTAATCAATGATTCAGACGAAATGCGGCGCGTATATTTGGAGCTTTTTCAGACTGATTCGAAAGTGATCGCCTATGGAGCTAATTCAAGAGAAAGCGTCCCAGAAGAACCAATTCGAAAGTGGGAATTGAAATCTCGCGACTATTTTCTCATTGTGGGCAGATTAGTACCCGACAACAATGCAGACTTGATCATTGAAGGATTTCTTAGATCGGACTCAAATCGAAAACTGGTGATTGTCGGGGATGTTCCATTTCAAGACAAATGGGCCACTCGGCTTAAAAATATAGAGGATCATCGACTGTTGTTTACAGGTTATGTGACTGATCCCAATGAATTGGCAGCGTTGTATTCGCATTGCTATGCTTATTTCCATGGACATGAATATGGGGGCACCAATCCCGCAATGCTCAAAGCCTTGGGCTATGGCTGTTCTATTTTGGCATTGGATACCCCATTCAATCAAGAGATGCTGCAAGATGGAAAGCATGGCTGGTATTTTTCGAAGGATCCAAAAGCTGTGGAAGAAGTGGTGGAGAAATCAGAAGCTCATCGCGAGAAAATGGAAGCGTTGAGATCCACCGCTCGATCAGGACTGACTCAGAAGTATAATTGGGAATATGTGGCAGATCAGTATCTGGAGGTATTTCAGGATTTAACAAAAAAGAAAAAGCTGCAATAAGTTGCCCATAAATTTTGAAAAATCGCGAGTTTTTCTATAAATATGTGCTGTATATTAACTCTAATTGGAACTTTCAAAACTGATTCTCACTTAAGAGAGCAGAACTTTTAACCTTAAATTTTATACGTATGATCAGAAAATCAACCGCCGTTTGGAACGGTACAGGAAAAGAAGGAAATGGTCATCTGACTACAGCCAGCAAGGTTCTTGATAAAACACAATACTCATTCAACACACGATTTGAAGATGGAATTGGTACAAATCCGGAGGAACTAGTTGCTGCAGCTCATGCTGGCTGCTTTGCGATGAAATTAAGTTTCAACTTAAGTGCTGAAGGACTTAATCCGGAATCGCTTGATGTGACTTCAAATATTACTTTTGAGGAGGGATCACTTAAAAAATCTCACCTCGTTCTCAAAGCAAAAGTTGCCGGCATTTCGGATGAAAAATTTGCTGAATTGGTGAAAGATGCGGAAAAAAACTGTCCGATCTCCCAAGCTCTTAAAATGGAAATTAGTGTGGAATACACGCTTAATGCTTAAAAAAGAAGAGGGATAATTAGAGAAAGCAGGTTTAATGACTTGCTTTTTTTACGCCCATCGTTTTTTGCTCCAAACTTCTTGCTGACTTTTGGTAAGAAAAGTCCATGCAATCAAACGGCTTTTTTTATTTCCCTGTGCCATTTCAATCACTTTTTGTTCAAACGCTCCAGCCTTTTTTACCTCGACCTGAAGCAGTTTAAGATGTTCTGATTTAGCAACCAGAGATGAAAACCAAAGTACTTGAGATCGGAAGTTTGCACTTTCTCGAATCATCTCTTTTATAAATTCAAGTTCGCCACCCGCACACCAAAGCTCATCTGCCTGCCCACCGAAATTAAGAGCCGGTTTAGCATCAGTTTTTCTATGCAAGTTTTTCACTTTCCGCAGTGTTCCTTGGCGAGCCTCTTCTGCAGAATGATGAAAAGGAGGATTACAAATCGTCAAATCAAAAAACTCAAGAGGGTGGATAATTCCTTTTAGAATGTTCTTTGGATCGCTTTGCTTGCGAATCGAAATTTCACTCAATAGGTGGGGATTTGATTGAAGAATCATTTCAGCAGATTGAATTGCTTGATGATTTAATTCAGAACCTACAAATCGCCAACCGTAGCTCGCATGCCCTAAAATTGGATAGATTAGATTAGCTCCGGCACCAATATCCAAAACGGAAACAGATGGACCTGATGGGATTTTGTTGAGATTACTTTCCGCCAGCAAATCTGCGACATAGTGCATGTAATCTGATCGGCCAGGAATAGGCGGGCAGAGAAAATCTATTGGGATGTCCCAAGTTTTGATATGATAAAAATGAATTAATAGAGCTCGATTGAGACTTTTTATCCCATCAGGATCAGAAAAATCCAGCGTTTGATTTCCATAGGTATTGACAAATACATACCTCTTTAATTCAGGAGAACTTTTAATCAAAGCTTCTAGATCATAGGTTCCCTGATGGAGGTTTCGGGGATGTAAACTGGTTTCTGTTTTGGATTTTTTGGAGCTTTTCATATGATTATAATTTGATTTTTATAGTTATATGGAATCTCGCAAAGCTGATAATTATACCAGTGTGTGCCGCTTGCAAAATGCGCTATTTCATGTTCGAAAATTCGCTCTAAATCAATTCGATTTTGTAAATTTCCAGTCGAAAAGATTCGGGTTTTTTGTTTCCAATTAGCAAAGCAAGTTCGCTGATTTGATCGGAATTAAAATATGGGATAGTCAACTTTCTGCCCCGGAATGCCGGATGCATCGAAGAAAGTGGAATCACAACTTCTTGCCAATCTCCTGTTGTTTGGAATTCTGAGATATAAGAATGCCTATCGTAAGGACTTGATTTGATTCTAAACTGGTATGCTTTTCCATCGCCTTTCAAGGTGAGTTTGACTTTGGTGTTGTTACCTACTTTAGCATTCAAACTATGTCTTAAAGAAGAAAATCCTCCATTATTTTCCAAAGAGACTTTGCCTTGAAAGATGCCTTTTCCTGCTTCATTAATGGAAAATTCACTATCAGATCTTCCTCCCATCACTACATCATCAACAATTTGCCAATCTGATTTGGTGCTATTAGAATTAAAATCATACAGCATAAGCGAGGTAGTAAGGATTGTAAATAGAATGGTTGCTTTCACGCTCTTAAAAGTCGAAACTTTTTATTTTGTTTAACTCAGGGCAGAGATTCCTGTGTCAGTGCCTGAAATAAGTTGACCGCTTTTGCCTTATAAATTTAATGACAAATGGCAAGACGAGATCAATTTACAATGAGTGAATCAGAGCGAAGAATTCGCAGGTTTAGTGAGAATTTCAGGAAG
>JBLGAM010000026.1:0-33012 GCA_047612305.1 Planctomycetota bacterium
TATTCTGCTACTGAACCACCTTCGAATAGCTCAACTGGTTTGATCACTTTGGAGATGAACTCTTCTATGCTTCTTCTTCCAAAAGAGCCAATGAAGCAGCGTCTTGCTGATCAGCGAGTGGGTTGGTTCAGCAGATCAGTTGTTGATTATGGTTCTGATCAGCAGAAAGCAGCGTCTCGAACTTACCTTGACAGATGGAGACTAGAGGTTAAAGATGAGGACATGGAGAAATTCAACCGAGGAGAATTGGTAGAACCAAAGAAGCAGATCGTGTATTACATCGACCCTGCTACTCCAAAACAATGGATACCTCATTTAATTGCAGGTGTAAAAGATTGGCAAGTAGCCTTTGAAGCTGCTGGCTTTAAGAATGCAATCATCGCAAAAGAAGCTCCAACGAAAGAAGAAGATCCTACATGGAGCCCAGAAGATGCTCGTTATTCAGTGATCAGATATTTCGCTTCTGATATTCAGAATGCTTACGGACCCCACGTTTCTGATCCGAGATCAGGAGAGATTTTGGAAACTGATATTGGATGGTATCATAATGTAATGAACCTTCTAAGAAACTGGTACTTTATACAAACTGCGGCGATTAACCCAGATGCAAGAGGAGTTAATTTTGATGATGAAGTAATGGGCGGTTTGATCAGATTTGTATCCTCACATGAAGTGGGTCATACACTCGGCCTTCCTCATAATTTTGCCTCATCCCAAGCTTATCCGGTGGAGAAACTTCGTGATGCAGCGTTTACCAAAGAAATGGGAACAGCGCCTTCCATTATGGACTATGCTAGATTCAATTACGTCGCACAGCCAGAAGATAAAGGGGTTAGCCTAATGCCAAATGTCGGTCCTTATGATAAGTATGCAGTGATGTGGGGTTATAGACCAATTCCAGAAGCTACAACTCCAGAAGCCGAACAGGCTGTTTTGGACAAGTGGATCTTAGAAAAGCAAGGAGACCCTGTATACCGTTACGGTCGTCAAGGAAATAGCTACGACCCTACTGCACAAAGTGAAGATTTGGGTGACAATGCTATGCTTGCCTCTGATTATGGCATCAAGAATCTAAAGCGAATCATGCCAAACTTGATGGAGTGGACCAAAGAGTCAGATAAGCCATATAAAGACTTCTCTGATTTGGAAGAAATGTACGGACAGGTAATTACTCAATTTAACCGATATATGGGCCATGTCAGAACTAACGTAGGAGGTGTGGCTGAAGTCTACCGAGCTTCTGGACAAGATATTCCAGTATATATACACACATCAAAAGAAACTCAAAAATCAGCCGTAGATTTCTTAAATAAGAATCTCTTCGCCACTCCTGAATGGATGATGGATGAAGCGATTCTTTCACGAATTGGAGATTTTGGCTCATTGGAGCGAATTAGAGGAGTGCAGGTAAGTACACTTAACGGAATCTTGGAATGGGGTAGATTAGGAAGAATGATCGAAAATGAAGCTCTAAACGGCAACGATGCTTACAAAATGATCGAGCTTTTCGATGATTTGAGAAAAGGAATCTGGACAGAACTAGCCGCAGGCAAAACCATCGATGTACACCGCAGATCGCTTCAAAGAGCTCATATTGAGCGTCTCGATCTTATGTTGACAGGAGAAGAGCCCAACGTATCTGCTTCATTCAGAAGATTTGTAGGACCTCAAATCAACGCTTCTCAGTCTGACATCAGACCAATGGCAAGAGGTGAATTGAAAAAACTTCAGGCTTCAATCAGATCAGCGATTCCTAGAACTTCTGACCGTATGTCTAAGCTTCACTTGGAAGATGCTTTGGAGCGGGTTAATTCTATTTTAGATCCAAAATAATTGGACGCATTTGAAAAATTAAGGGGTGTCTTTTAGGCACCCCTTTTTTGTGGCAATCATTTTTCATTATTTTATATTAAACTTTCACAATGGATACCGCCCTTTCTATACTCAAACATCACAAACTTCGGATCACTGATTGTCGATTAGAGATCATTCGTGAATTTCTAAGCAAGCAAGTAGCCTTGGCACACAGCGATTTAGAGGAAAGCTTAAACAGTCAATTTGATCGAGTGACCATCTACCGTACACTCAAGACTTTTCTCGATCAGGATTTGGTACATAAAGTACTCGACGACAGTGGAGCTACTAAATACGCACTCTGCGCACATGAGGAAGCTGATCATAATCACGAGCACGTACATTTCAAATGTGAAAAGTGTGGGGAAACAACTTGCTTAGATGCCATCGCCCTTCCTAAAATAAGCCTACCGAAAGGCTTCAAAAAGCAAGAAATGAGTTTGCTGATTCAAGGAACATGTAATAAGTGTAGCTAACAATCAACAAGCTCGGGAGATTTTCGCTCGACAGGAACATCCGAAGGCCAAATTACGCCAGGTGGCAAATCAATCTTAGGAGGAATAATAATATCCACCCCTCCATCTCCATCATCATTTCGATCATTTCCTCTGCGACTCGAATTTTTCGTCATTGTCGCCACAAAATAGATGAGAATGACATAAGCTACGCCACAAAGAATTAAGTCTATCACCAAACTGCTCATTCTAAAAATTTTAGAGAATATACTGGAATACTCCTTTTAAATCAATGGATTAACGAAATTGTTTTGCTTTTTCTATAACTATTATGATTCTTCTTGACTTGCTAAATCCCTCGGATAGGTGGATATTTGCCAACTGAAAAAAATAGAAGTAATGATAGTAAAGACTAAAAAATATAAGTTAGAATCAGGTACCTATATCAAAATGGGATTGATTAGCATCATCAAAGAGCAGTGGTGGGTAATCCCAATTGCACTTGCGATTTGCTTAGGGTACTTTTGGATTCCTTCCATTTGGTGGTTTATAGGGGCTTTGATCGCATACGGTTTATATATTTTATTTTGGGCTATCCAATTTACTGGGGTCACTCAGATGGAGCAGAATAAAGTGATTTTTGAGAAAATGGCTTACGAGATCGATAGCCGGCAGATTTTGATGAAAATCAACACCAAGCAAGGCATGCCAATACAGTGGAACATGATCAAAAAGGCTGAGGTGACCAAAGATGCCTATGTACTTTATTTATCAAAAGCTCAGTTTATTCACCTTCCATTTAGAATCTTCAACTCCGAGAATGAAAGGAAATTCATGGAGACTATACTCAAACGGAAAGAATTTATTAAATAAAAAAAGAGGCTGCAGATCTTTCGATTTGCAGCCTCTTAAATTTTTGATCTATCCAGATTACATTGGAGGAAGGATCACTGTATCGATCACGTGAACAACTCCATTGTCTGCCATAATATCAGCAGCAGTTACAGTCGCATTATTAATCATTACTTTACCATCCTTCATTGTTACAGTAATTTCACCGCCTTGGACTGTTTTTGCTTTTTGTCCATTTTTCAAATCCGTCGAAAGGATTTTTCCAGCTACCACATGGTAAGTCAATACTGCTACCAATTGTGCCTTATTCTCTGGCTTCAAAAGGTTTTCAACTGTTCCTGCAGGAAGTTTTGCAAAAGCCTCATTTGTTGGAGCAAATACAGTAAAAGGACCATCACCTTTCAATACATCAACCAAATCACCAGCTTTAACAGCTGCAACTAGTGTAGAAAGAAAATCTGTAGCTACTGCAAGATCTACGATGTCAGCTTCAACTTCGTGAACTGAAGTGGTTTTTGGGGCAAAAGATGATGCAATGAATACTAATGCAATCATCATTAGACTTGTGAATTTTTTCATTTTAGTTAATTATTTTGGTTAGTAGCTAATAAACATGCTGTTTTAAACATTTGTTTTTCAATCAATTGCTAAGCCTTACGAAAGTACCTATATATGTGTACAGCGGTCAATTATCCCGCTAAACGGAAAGCCACATTAGCTAAATCAACACCGAATTCGTGGAGAAACTATAATCATGCAAATCAAACTACTCACCGTAGGAAAAACAGACAACCCAGCTATTCAACAACTTGTCGAAGAATATGCAGGACGTCTAACCCATTACATCCGGTTTGAGCTCGAAGTCATTCCAGACTTGAGAAACACCAAATCGCTCTCAGAACTGATCCAAAAAGAGAAAGAAGGGGATTTAATTTTAAAAAAAATACAATCTTCTGACGAATTGATCCTTTTAGATGAGCGTGGAAAAAGTTTCGGGTCAATGGAGTTTTCTGAATTAGTCCAGAAAAAAATGAATTCTGGGTTAAAGCAACTAGTTTTTGTCATTGGGGGCCCCTATGGCTTCTCAGAGGCAGTTTACCAGCGGGCAAATGCTAAAATCTCTATCTCAAAAATGACTTTTTCACACCAGATGATTCGACCATTTTTCATCGAACAGCTCTACCGAGCATTCACCATTCTCCGAAATGAGCCATATCATCACGAATAGCTAGAATTAACTCAATGTTAATATTTGGATAGATATTTGCTTCAATGTTATCAAATTGTTAACTTTAGATTAATTGCTTAACATTGGGCTGGTTATCCGTGAAAAAATCAATACTCATCATCCTTTTTATCTTAGCACAGACCATCATGGTCTTGGGGCAAGAAGAGGTTATGGTATTTGATGAATTAAAATTTGAATCTGAAATCGAGCTAAATTATTGGAAAGAAGGTCAACAGTCCCCCTACAAGTTATTTAGGTCGGTAAATGTCAATCCGGACTTGAAGGATCAAAAATGGGAAGATCTTTTAATAGATTTGGATAAGAAATATGCTAAGAAAGGTAAAAGCATAGCCCTATTGAGATCAATTTTTGAGAAACCTCATAGAAAACTTTTCAAGAAATATGAGCAACATTCCACCTTCAATGCGATGCTTCAGGATGGAAAATTTGATTGTGTAAGTGGCTCAGCAGCTTTAGGATTATTACTAGACAGATACTCATTTAATTATAAAATTATAGAGACTGATTATCATGTTTTCATCGTCGTTGATTATGATGAACAGGATATTATATTTGAAAGTACTCTTCCTATTGGAGGAATGATCAGTTCGCCTACTAAAGTAGAAGCTTATTTGGCAGCCTATAAACCAACTAAGAATTCGCAGTTTTATCCACTCAATCAGCGATTAGGAGATCCAACTCAAGTGCTAAATGACAACTCAATTTTTAGAAAAGTTTCACTCCATGAACTAGCAGGCTTACAATATTACAATGATGCAATCGCACATTTCAATCAGCAAATGTTTACTGTTGCCTCTAATCAGTTGACAAAAGCTTTGGTCCTTTATCCATCTGATAGAATTAAGGATTTGAAAGATTTAGCGATAGAGCATGCCTATAAAACCACCGGTAGAGATATTAAATAGAAATGGCTCCCATTTTTCGAGAGCCTTAAGTCTTCTCATACTATTACTCCTAAAGAAAACCCTCAGAAAAATCATTTTTTATGATCCATTAAATCGTCCATTATTTAAAAAAGCTGTTAAAAGGTTTTGTTGGACAATGCTCTTATATATTTTGGATCGACTTTTATTAAGAAGAAATTCATGTCCAAAATTAGAATTCAGGATCTAATTTGGCAATACATAAAAAGCCCTATATTCTCCAGGAAGAAAATTAATGATGATGGCCTCCCGGTCCATGTACATGTCCATGGGAAATCTCCTCAGGTTCGGCTTCTCGAATGGAAACAATTTGCCCCTCAAAAAACAAATCATATCCAGCCAAAGGAGGGTTGAAGTCCATGTGAACACCCAAATAATCAATCTTGACTATCTCCCCTTTGATTTGATTCCCTGTATCATCTTGCATAGGAATCACTTTTCCCAGTTTTAGCAACTCTTGGTTTTTCTTCCCCTGTTGTCTAAAATTGGATTTAGGAATAATTGTCTTGCGCTCATCGAAATAATCTCCGTAGGCATTATCAAAGTCTATAAAGACTGAAAAATCATCACCTATAGCCTTCCCTAAAAGTGCTTCCTCAAACTTTCGAAACACAGAGTCTGATCCTACTAAAAACAGGAAAGGCGCATTTTCAGGCACATTTTCCCAAGGTTGCATTCCCGTATCGCCGTTATCTACGTTGAGTTGATAGGAGATACCCACAACATTGTTTTTTTCTACAATCATAGAAAACTAATTTAGAATATATTTAAAGCCAAATTTAGAATAAGTTGTATTGAGAACAAGTGAATTTTTGATACTTGGAGCTGGTATACAAAGAATATGTATTGCTCTTGAATTAGCAAAAAAAGCAAATCAGTAATTACTCTAGACCATGATTATATTCCTTTCAAAAGAGCTAGTTTAAGAAATGAAGGGAAAGTTCATCTTGGAATAGTTTATATCAATGATCAAACCTTTGCCAATCAAAAAATCATGTTAAGAGGCGCTCTTCTGTTTCGGAGGTATTTAGAAACATGGATTTGGCACTAAATCGTATGATATAGGATTAAGTAATCCTCTCCATTATTTGGTTGCCAAAGATTCATTTCTAAGTCTAACACAACTTGCTAAAAAATATCAACAACTAGATTACATTTTTAAAAAATACGATCCAAAATCCAGATTGGGATTATTTAGGAGCAAAACCAGAATTTATCACTAGGCAACTTTCAGATCAGCAAACAAAAACTTATATAGTTACAAGGCAGTTCAAGGAGCCTTTGAAACAATAGAATTATCCATTGACACATAACAACTACGAAATCACCTTTGTGATGCTTTGCTAAACAATTCTCTGATCACATTTTTACCCAATCATTCTGTAAAAAAGATTACCAAGGAAGCAGACCTTTTAAAGGTTTCTGGATTAACATTGACAGAACCTTTCTTTTGTTTTTCAGAGCATGTTATAAATACAACTTTGGAGGGGAAATTAATACTTGACCTTTCTTATGGAATCGAAAAACCACAAGTTTTACTTCATCGGTTGAAGTACAGAGTAATAGTGAGAATTGATAAAGACCTGATAAATCGGCCATCGGCTACAATGGTCATAGGAAAATATGGGGATGTAGTTATTCGCAAAGATGACACGGCCTATCTTTCTTGGTATCTGGCAGAATGTACTGATTGAAGCCATGAAATTATTCCTCCATCATTATGGGGAAAACCTAGTAGCAGTTCAGTATCAATAGAAAAATCAGAACAACTTTCGGCCATTTTCCTCGAAGAAATCGAGAAATAGTTTCCATTATATAAATATACCCCATACTTGGTTGATGCTGGGACCATCGTTGCCTATGGGACAACTGACAACGTTATTATTTAAGCTATTGCTTCAAAAGGTAAAAAACAGATTAAGATCTATTTGAATAAATATGTAATACCTAAGTGACCTACAAAATTCTTCCGATCATAACCTGGTACAAAATATTGGTCAGGCTGATTTTCTAAAAACCAAGTATAGTTCAGCGTATTCACATATTGAAATCGAGCATTGACTAACATATTTCCGAATTGCCAATCTCCAACTAGGGAAGGAACTAGATCAACATATTTATTTCTAAAGTCTTTTGAGGCTTCATAGCGGTAATAATAAAAATCTAGATTATAGGCAATTCGTTCCATTTGAAATCCTATCCGATTCATCTTATGCACCCAAGCAAATTCAACGAAAATCTGATTGCTCGCAGGCCCATTACCAACTCCAAGAACTTGCCCATTATGTGTATAACCATGGCGAACATGATCATGAATGTACCAAGTCTGAAGATCTTTTATATCTTCTCGTAACGTT
This sequence comes from Planctomycetota bacterium, assembly GCA_047612305.1. GTDB lineage: Bacteria > Bacteroidota > Bacteroidia > Cytophagales > Cyclobacteriaceae > Algoriphagus. The sequence continues at coordinate 7,691 of JBLGAM010000026.1, forward strand.
TGTCCTGTTTGTGTCATTTCCGAACTAATTTGAAAGTAATGACCAGGCTTATTAAAACTTATCAGATTAGAAAACCCGAAGGTAAACCCTCTCCCAGACTCCGGTGTCGTTAAAAAGTCATTGAGGCGTCGGTTATTACCAAGTGTCCCATATTCACCATAAAACTCAAAGTGGCCCTCTGGACTCAGCCATCTAAAATATCCTGAGCTGAACTGCTGCCTTTTATCGCGAATCGGATCATAAACATTCCCGGATCCTTTTCGACCATTAAATATGGGCAACACATCACGGAAGTCTGTGATATCTGATCTATAGAGGTGATTAGTAGAGCCATATCCCAGAAAAAGACCTGGGACCCATTTGGGTTGATAAGTGAAAACAATACCTGATAAAAATCGATTTCCGTTTTCCCGCTTTGCGATATAGACAGGATTTTCTTGTATGTTATAGTCTGGCCAAGGAGGTAAAAACTCAGTAGAATTGAGAAATCCGGCAATCAATTGCCCCTCAAAGGATCCAATTTTGGTCTCAACTGGCTTCTTTGTATTAGCAGTGAAATGTAAAAATCCCGGTGCATTATTTCCCAAGAGTAAAGAGTTTCTCCTTCCAGGGCCCCACCAAAGATTCTCAGTAGAAATCCCAAAAGAATACTCTTTATAATTATACCTGAAACTGGACTGCCCGAGATATAATTTATTATAGGGCTCAGTTCCAAATCGCTCAGGAGAATCGATTCGATTCATATATTCATAATAAAAAAGTATTGTAGCCTGATGCTCAATCGGAAAACCTGAATAGTCTTTATTTTGAGCCATCAAAACCTCAGGCTGCAGCTGAAGACTAAACCCCTTATATTCTGCATAGGCTCCCCCACTAATAATATTTTGGAAGCCGCGATTAGGAATAAAAGGGCCATCGTTTACTCCAAAAGCATAGTTAGAATTGTATTGCAAACGAAGAGTTGCCGGTAAAATCAATAATTTTCCTTGCCCTTCTTTCCCAAACCTCTTATGAATAAAGGAATTATCAAAATCTACGATAGAACTATCTAAATCGAAGCCATTTTCCACTCCGAAAGCCTCAGTAGGATAAAGCGGACGAATCATAAATGAAGAAGCCGAATCAACTTTTCCTAATAATTGTGCTCGCCTCAAGTAATCATCAAGTACTGGAGTGCCTATACCAATAGTCTGAGCTGCCGTTTTAGAGAATGTCCCTAAGATTAAAATTGATGCAAAAAACAAAAAGAAGCGCATGGACATCATCATTATTTCAGAGTTAAAGCTTCAACAGTGACACCGGCAAGTGACCAGGACTCATCACAGACTGGATCTGAAGATGGAGAGATCAATTCACTATCCATATAGATTCGAACCGAATTATTCCGATGTTCAACAATTTTAGAAATGCTGTAGCGTGTAGTATAATTAGGAAAGGCTCCAAAAAGACATAATCCAGGCTGATTGGTTCGTGTAGCCCCACTTTTAGGAACGTTTTGCCTAAAATAGGAATTTGGGTAAGATTGATATAAACAATAAGTAGATACACAAGGTGAATTAGAGAAAGTTGTTCTAAAAATTTCTTCATTATCCACTCCAAAAAACCAGAAATCTGGTCCACCAATACTGTCATTGGGGTTTCCATCCCAGCTATCATGAATCAAGATATCAATTGTGATTTTTAAGAGATTGTGCGGTGGCAATTCCTCTAGAGTGACAGCCACTTCCTCATTATGGTAAAACCCTGCGACTGTGTCTTTCTGGAATATGAATATCTTTCCATTTTCAAAGTTTTTCAAATCTAATTTTGAGAAATTATTCGAATAGACCAATTCGCTAGACTCCAAAGTATCTGTACAAGATCCTACTACTAAGAAAAGGCAGAGCAAAGAAAAGAATACGCTGAACCTCGGACGAAATTTAAAATTCATTATACATCAAAAATTTAAAATCAAAGAAACGAAAAACTATCCATAGATTAGTGAAATAAGGCCTCCTAATTGAATTACAAACCGAATAAATATTACTTTTTTTTTAAAAAAATTGATTGCTAACATGCCAAATTTTACCATTGTTGCTGGCGCGCGACCGAATTTCATGAAAATCGCACCAATCATTCATGCGATTCAAAAGAAACAAAAAGAGGGAGAAAATCTTCAGTTTAGGCTTGTCCATACCGGTCAGCATTACGATAAGAAGATGTCTGGAGACTTTTTTGAACAGCTAAATATACCAGAGCCTGATGCAAATCTTGGCGGTGGAGGCGGTACTCAGGCTGAGCAAACTGCTGCTATCATGGTTGCTTTTGAAAAAGAACTTATTGGAAATCGCCCAGACATTGTAATCGTCGTAGGAGATGTTACCAGTACGCTTGCTTGCTCCATTACGGCTAAAAAACTTCAGATCGACGTAGCACATGTAGAAGGGGGCATTAGATCAGGGGATCTCAGCATGCCTGAAGAAATTAATCGAATGGTAACTGACAGCATCACTGATCATTTTTTCACAACTTCTGAAATTGCCAATGAAAATCTTAGGAAAACTGGAGTTGCTGCCGAGAAAATACATTTCGTAGGTAATACCATGATCGATACCTTAATGGCGCAGATGAATCGATTTCAAAAACCCGAAGGTGCTATTTTTGAGAAACTCGAAACTGGGAATTATTTTGTGATGACAATGCACAGGCCTGCCAATGTAGATCAAGAACACAAGCTCAAAGCTATGATCGATGCAATCCTTGAAGGAACAAAGGGACTTCTTATTATTTTCCCTGTACATCCGAGAACAGCCAAGAACTTGGAAAGCCTTGGAATAGATGCTCCAAATCTCTTGATGTGTGAACCATTGGGATATTTGGAATTCAACTATTTAGTGAAAAATGCAAAAGGTGTAATTACTGATTCAGGTGGAATCACCGAAGAGGCTTCTGTGATGAATATTCCATGCATTACGCTCCGGGATAATACGGAACGTGCAGAAACCATTCATCTCGGCACCAACGAATTGGTAGGTACAGATCCAAAAAAGCTGAAGCCTTACTTGGAAAAAATAATGACAGGTAATTGGAAGCAATACCAAGGAATCCCAATGTGGGATGGAAAAACGGCCGAACGGATCGTAACCATTCTCGTAGACACGTATTCCAAATAAGTAATGAATTCAACCGCACGAGTCAAGTTCTTAGTGGAACATTTAAATCTTTCTCCACATCCTGAAGGAGGTTTTTATAAAGAGACCTATCGATCAGCAAAGCATACTCAAACACCTTCTGGAGATCGGAGTCTCTTAACCTCCATATTTTTCCTACTAACCTCAGAAAACATCAGCAGATTTCATCGAATCAAAAGCGACGAACTATGGTACTTTCATGAGGGAAACTCACTTACTGTTCATCTCTTAAATGAGGATGGGTATAGTACCCTGAAGCTTGGTAATCACATCGCTGGAAGTAATTTTCTCCCATTCGGATTAGTAAAAGCAAACACGATTTTTGGAAGCACGGTAGATGATCCAGCTGGCTATTCCTTAGTCTCCTGCGCGGTAGCACCTGGGTTTGATTTCAAAGATTTTGAACTGCTTTCCAGAGATGAGTTGATCCTTGATTATCCAGATCAGGCAGACATCATTAGGCGGCTTACATAAAAAAAGGCTCCCGATCGGGAGCCTTTATCAGTGTGGTTTTGGTAATTATTAGAATGAAAATGCGACTCTAAAATTCATTTTGACACCGGGAGCCAGACTTGTAAAAACCTGGTCTTCAGCACCAAAGGATTGAAATACAAGTTCTCTTTTGTCATTTAGCATATTTTGAACCCCAAATCCCGCTTGGATGCGTTCATCTGCACCGAAGGTTTTATTGATATTAATATTTAAGCTATGGAATGGCACTGTAAAATTGTCCGTTTGGTTGCCGAATCCTACAAAGTTCAATGTTGGACCCTGCACATTATAGAATATACCAGCTTCCCATCCTGTAATAAAGCTTTGATAAGCTAAGCCAGTATTGATGATGTAAGGAGCTTGACCCGCCATATTTCTGGTATTGCTCACCACTTCTCCTTCTCTCGCTGATAGCTGTCTAGATCTGAATTCAGACTCTGACATTTCGATCTTGGATTGAGTGATGGTGAAATTCGTGTTCCAATTGAAATTTTCTAAAGAAGGTGAAAGAAATTTCAAGCTTTTGCGGAATTCAAACTCAAGTCCAAGAACTTGCCCGTCTCCCACGTTTCGAGGCTGGAAAGATCCTGCATCGGAAAGGAACTGAACGATCTCAATGGGTCTATCGAAAGACTTATAAAATGCACTTACCGAAAACATTTCACCTCGCTCCTGGAAAGCTTCCCATCGAATATCAAAATTATTAATCCGGGTAGGAGTCAATTTACCGTCCCAAATCACCTCAGTTCCGCCGTTGGTAACCTCTTGGAATAAACCTCCAATAAATGTTCTACCAGTGATGGGATCGAGTATTTCTGCAAAAGACAATTCTTTAAATGATGGCCTTGCGATAGTCCGAGAGGCGGATAGTCTGAGGTTCTGCTTCTCTTTTAAGGAATAAATCAAGTTCACGGTGGGGAAGAAGTCTGTCTGGTCCAATACAGTATCGTCATTTAAGACAATCGAACCGCTTTGATTAGTACCTGTATATTTCTGCACATAGTTTTCCATTCTCACGCCAACTACTGCTTTCAGTTTTTCCACAGGATTGATTTCGGTTGACACATATGCTCCGATGTTATTCACATTAGAATTGAAAGAGTTTGGGTTAATCGGAATAAAGTTTGGTGTATATCTTACCCCATTTCGATTTGTTGCGCTGAAAAGATTCTGATCAGCTAAAATCGTATTTGGATCTCCCGTGAATGTGGTACCTCCTGTAGGAAACTGAAAGTTTTGAATATCAAAATCTCTTGTCTTGTAAACATAGGTACCACCAAATTTGAATTTAGCATTTCTACCAAATGCCTTGTATTGGTTCGTCAAATCAAGTTTACCGACAGCATTTTGCTCATCCAGAGTTCTCCAGATTCGCTCAGGAAGTCCGACTTCTGTAGAGACAGTATTCGTAGGTAATCTAAATCGAGTGAATCTGATATCCGGATCATTAATTTTAGAGATCGTAGGGGACAATTTCCAATTCACATTCCATTTGCCACCTGCAAGGAAATGCTCACCAGAAAGCAAAAGGTTGGTCAATGATCGTTCGCTGTATTCGATGTTGTATTGTTTAGCTTCGAAATTTGCACCCAAATTAGATCCCGTGAAGTCGAAAATACCAGCTTTTGACTCTCCATTCTGGAGTCTCATGAAATTCAAACGATACTTAGATCGCTCAGTCTTCAATGCTATACCAGCTATACCACCTAGTAATACATTGTTCACTCCATAATCTCCTTTTTGAATCTCCAATGGTTCTAACTCTGTTTGGCTTGCTTCTCGTGGTTTTCCATAAAGGTTAAATTCAGCATTCTGAAAAAATTCTGTTTCATTTTTGTAAGTCACGGCGAGATTGTAACCCCAAGTAGCTTTGGAACGGGCTATTTGATTTCCTAGAGAAAAACTAATCCCTACATCCATCAAGCTGTTTGCTCTGTATCCTCCCAGTGTTTTATTGAAATTCCCCATTATTTCTTGGTACTCTAATCCTTTAGGGCTGTTTGGATTTCCTACTACCTCTCCATATTGTGGTATAGAAGTACTTCCTTTAGTCGGATTACCTCTAGTGCCATCATCGAAGCCTAGCCAATCTGTTTTTCCTCCGTCATATTTCACGTAGTTTGAGTTGAAGTGCATCGATGGGTTGAATCCACCATTCAAACTCAATCGAAAGGACTTTTCTTCGGGAAAATCTTTCGTCTCAATATCCACAACTCCACCTGTAAAATCTGCTGGAAGATCAGCTGTAAAGGACTTTGAAACTATAATGTTGTCAATTACATTGGTAGGAAAGATATCCATCTGAATAGAGTTTCGATCAGGATCCAATCCCGGTACGTCCACTCCATTTACCACAGTTTTTGTATATCTATCTCCTAGACCCCTCACATAGATGTATTTTCCACCTTCTATAGATACACCTGTCACTCTTTTGACTGCAGAGGCAGCATCTCCATCACCAATTTGACGGAATGTACTTGCGGAGATTCCATCCATTAGGTTGGCAGCATTTCTTTTAACTGACATCAGCGCCGATTCCGTAGTTCTAATAGCTGATGCAGCAATGGTAACAGTCTCCAATTCTGAGGCCTCTTCAGCCATAAGAATGTCATTAATTACATTTACACCTCCGGCTTTTACTTCCACGCCAATAAGTTCTACGGTAGCGTAAGAAATGTATGAGATCTGGAGCGTATAAGATCCTGGCTCTACTTGGATTTCAAATTTTCCATCGAAATCAGTAATTGCACCAGTAGAAGTTTCTTTCACAAGAATCGAAACTCCGTAGAGCGGCTCTCCAGATCCTTCCTCAAAAATTGCTCCTCTGATAGTTCCCTTTTGGGCAAAGGCAAATCCTGCAATGAGTTGGGATACTACAATCAGGATAATAGTTAATGTTCGTTTCATGAACACTGAGTGAGAATTATTTTTCATACAGCTTTGTAATTTTATCAAACCAAAATAGAGGAAGCTCCTTGCAAGATCTTCCTCTACTTTGGTTTAATATTTTTTAAATTATTTGAAATCTGCCAATTGACCGGCTACTGCCGCCCATGACCATGTTGCAAAAGCAGCCTTAGTCGCTCCTACAGTATTAGCACCGGTAGCAACAATCGTTGCAGAAGCATCTGTACCATTTTTGAACATTGTAGCTAGCGGAACTCCAGTAGCTGGCGTAACTTCCAGTTTAGTGAACTTCAAGAAACCACCTACGAAATTAGCCAGTGTCTTATCACTACTTAGGGAAAGATCTCCTCTTCCGCTTGTAGTAGCTGGATCAGCAAATCCGAAGAAATAAAGATTCTCAAATGTACCTCTAGCGCCATCTCGGAAGTCACCAAATTCTGCAACATTATTTCCTTTAATTGAGCCATTCTTTAAGGTATGTGATCCAAGTTTTGAACCTTCAGGACCATCTATTTCCAAAGCGTGATCTGTTTCAGTTCCCGCAATTACAATGAAATTGTCTAAAGTACCAGACCAAGCTTGATCCGTATCCATCCCGTCATCACCAGCATTCCAAACAATCGCATTTTTTACGTTTACAGAACCACCAAACCACTCGATTCCATCATCTTGATTACCGATTACTTCGATATTTTCGATTACTGTACCTGAACCAACACCACCTAAAGTAAGTCCATTGATTTCGTTACCTTCTCCGATGTTTGCACCACCATGACGGATTGATACAAATTTAATTGTACCAGAATTATCAGCAGCATCTGTACCACCATATAATCCATTTGTATCTGAAGGCGGAATTCCTTCGATTTGTTTTTCAGCGACATCTCCTGCAACTGATATTGGAGCTTTTCCTAAGACGATTAATCCACCCCAAAGGCCGTTCAAGTTTGGCGTCAAATTTGGAGAGGCAATTTGTCCTGGAGTAATGTTATCAGCGATTGTAGTGAAAATGATTGGAGAGCTTGCAGTTCCTTCTGCAGTGATTTTAGCACCTCTGGCGATAATTAATGCTGTTGCATTCGAGCCAGATCCTACTTCACCTTTTACAACTACGCCATCTTGGATTGTCAATGTAGCACCTGAAGTGACTGTGATTCTTCCGCCCAAAATATAAGTTTTACCTTTTGTCCAAGTAGTATTTGCAGTGATATTAGAAGTTACTCTGATTACAGTTGCCTCAGCACCTACTGATAATACATGAGTTACTTTCACAAAATCTCCATCTATATCTAAAGCTGTAAACTCAAAAACGAGGTTCTTTCCCGCATCAGCAGGAATTGCGGTATATTCAAATGGGGCAGAAGCAGCCGTCCCCGATAAAGGAACAGTTGCTAGAGCAGCACCATCTTTTGTAATCGATAAGGAAACTAGTCCATCTAATGCAGTTGCAGTAGCAGTAACGGGTCCTAATTTTCCACCTGCTTCGATCGTAGCAGTTGCTGGAATCCCCGAAAGTGTAACACCATTATCTGGTTTTGCATCTTCCTGACAACCTGATAGTCCAATCACGATTGCAGAAAACATTAGTAATAGGTAATTAAGTTTTTTCATTTTGTTTGTATTAGTTGAATTGTGGTCTTACATCTTTTGAATGCACAAATCTGGATCAATTATTACCCCCAAAAGAATTATCCGAATTATCCTTTTTTTAATATTCCGAACAGTATTTAATATTGAATTAATAAAAAAGGCATAAAAAAAGGGCTGCTTCGGTAGCAGCCCTTTAAACCTTGTTTTAATGTTACTTCAATGTTACGGACTTATTTATCGGTACTTTTTCCAAAAGGATTTTTACAAGATTACGTGTATTAATTCCATCTGCTTCTGCCTCATAATTCAATATTATTCGATGATTCAATACGTCCTCAGCTATTTCTTTAATGTCTTCAGGTAGTACATAATCCCGCCCATCCATATATGCTACTGCTTTCGAAGCTAGATTCAAATTGATACTTGCACGTGGTGACACTCCAAACTGAATATACTTTGCTTCATCCTTCAAGCCGTATTGTATCGGGAATCGAGTAGCAAATACCAATTCAATAATGTAATGCTCTAGTGGCTCCGCCATTTTCACTGCGTTGATCTCATTTCTAATATCAAATACATCCTGCTTGCTTAGTATGGGATTGACCTCTGTGCTGAAAGTCATATTTGCCATTCGCCGCATCACTTCCATTTCATCTGCTTTGCTTGGATAGTCGATGTGAACTTTCATCATAAATCTATCGACCTGAGCTTCAGGAAGCGGATAAGTCCCCTCCTGGTCCACAGGGTTTTGAGTAGCTAAGACCAAAAATGGCCTATCCAGCATAAAAGTCGTATCACCAATAGTTACTTGCTTTTCTTGCATTGCCTCCAAAAGAGCAGATTGAACTTTGGCGGGAGAGCGGTTGACCTCATCTGCCAAGACCAAGTTTGAAAAAATTGGTCCTTTTTTAACTTCAAAGCTTCCGTTTTGCTGATTGTATATCATCGTACCAATCAAATCGGCAGGAAGCAAGTCCGGAGTAAATTGGATTCGGTTAAAGTCCAGGTGAAGCACCTTTGCCAAGGTATTTACTGTAAGGGTTTTTGCCAGTCCGGGAACTCCCTCCAAAAGGATGTGACCGTTGGTGAAAAGTCCTATCAGAAGTCTGTTGACCATTTTGTCCTGGCCAACAATTACTTTTTTCATTTCCTGAATTACTGCTGCTATTTTTTCCTGATGCATGGAATGAATCTTTTTGGATTAGTATTCGAGCCCTAAAATAGAGGTTTTTGCTCCAACCAACAATCTTAAATCTTCCGAACGGTAAACCATGATGTGAAGTGAAAATTTATGATTTTTTAAGAGCTAAAGTTCGATTAGAGAAATTCGCTTGATACAGCGCAAGAAACCTTCTCCTTGGAATTCTCTGGGTCCTCGGTATCTCAGTGTTGAAAAAAAATTTACTCCACCTTTCAATTCATTCTATTTTTAACACAGAGGCACAGAGAGCGCAGAGGTTTCACAGAGATTTTATTTTAGGTATAAATAAACTAATATTCTTATTTTGATAGTTAAATAAAATAGAGATGAAAGAAGATGACATTACCTCGAAAATAATTGGCGCCGCAATAGAAGTCCACAAGCATCTTGGCCCAGGATTATTGGAAAGTGCCTATGAAACCTGTTTGGCACACGAACTTAGGACTCAAGGTTTAAATGTGGAATCCCAGATTACCTTACCAGTGGTCTTTAAGGGTGTGAAATTGGAAGCTGGCTATCGGTTGGATTTACTAGTAGAAAAAAGTGTCATTGTAGAAGTAAAAGCAGTCGAAGAACTTGCCAATATTCATTTAGCTCAAACGCTTACTTATTTACGCTTGGGAGGTTTTCGACTCGGTTTACTTATAAATTTTAATGTACCAAAGCTTGTTGATGGTCTGAAAAGAGTTGTCAATGGCTGATATATCAAATTTCAATTAATATCTTTCTTTCTTCGTGTCCTCTGTGTCTCCGTGTTGAAAAAAACATTTGCTTAGCACAGAGGCACAGAGAGCGCAGAGTTTTCACAGAGAAAATTAGCTGGTTTAAAAAGAGTGCCCAATGACTAATTGATCAACTTTATGAAAAGATATTTTTTCTCCGTGGTATTCTCCGTGTCCTCCGTGTCTCGGTGTTGAAAAAAACTTAACTCGATTTTTCAATTCATTCTATTCTTAACACAGAGGCACAGAGAGCGCAGAGTTTTCACAGAGAAAATTGGCTGGTTTAAAAAGAGTGCATAATGACTAATTGATCAACTTTATGAAAAGATATTTTTTCTCCGTGGTATTCTCCGTGTCCTCCGTGTCTCGGTGTTGAAAAAAATTTCTAAACCTTGGTGTCCTTTGTGGTTAACAGAATCTACTTTCTGGTTTTGCGGAAACCTGTCAGTCCAAGCTTATGATAGATACTTTCCTCATCCATTTCTCGAACCTCCCCCACCTCGAATCCTTCAATAGTAATTTTTTCCATAGACCATCGCACCAATCGTAGCGTGGGATGCCCAACTGCTGCAGTCATTTTTCGCACTTGACGGTTTTTACCTTCAATCAAAGTCAAGGAAATCCAAGTATCGGGAATCGTCGCCCGATATCGAATCGGAGGATCCCGGTCAGGAAGTACTGGTACGGGGTCTAAAAGTTTGGCAATCGCCGGTTTCGTCTCATAGTCGCGCCCATCCACATTTATGGTGACACCTTTGCCCAGCTGCTTTAAGGATTCGGGCTCAGGAGCTCCTTCCACTTGTGCATAATAGGTGCGCTGATGGCCAAATCGAGGATTGAGTAATTGATTATTCAAAAACTTATCATCGGTGATGATCAGCAATCCCTCGCTATCCTTATCTAATCTCCCTACGGGATAGACAGACTTCGGAAAAGCAAAAAGGGAAGCCAATGTCAGCTCCTCTCCGCTAAATTGAGTAACGTACCCAAATGGTTTATAAATGATATAATATTGTGACAAAATATCGTGTGATTAACTTCCGCAGCCTACACAATCGATGTATTGACCGCCTGGCTTGGTGCCGTTTAATTGCATTTCCAAATTGTAGATTTTGTCCTTCGCCTCCATGTCTGCAAACATTTCGCCTACCAGCGTTGCCTTAAGCGCTTCAATTTGAGCTCTCAGTTCATTTTGTTGGATTTCACTCATGATTTGGTTGTTTAGTGGGTATTGAAAGTTTAAAATAGAAATCAAACTCTAAAAAGTTCAGCAGTTTGATGATGAATATTTACTCAAAAATGATTCCAACTGATGCTAAGGCCTTTACATTTGGGAAAAGAAAAAAATATTATGCCCATCTCCGAATTGATCCAATTGCGAAAAACCCTCCATTCATTTCCTGAGATCGCTCTAGAAGAAAACCAAACTGCCCAACGAATTTTAGAATTTTTTCAACCACTTAAGCCGGATCAAATTTTTGAAGAGTTGGGAGGGACGGGTTTGGCCTTTGTCTTCAAAGGGGAAAAGCCTGGAAAACGCCTGCTTTTCCGATGTGAATTGGATGCTTTGCCGATCGAGGATCTGAAAAAAAGTCCTTACCAAAGCCAGATTCTAGGCAAAGGGCACCTTTGCGGACATGACGGACATATGGCTATTATCTGCGGCTTGGGGGAGAAGCTCGCTCAAAATCGGCCTGAATCAGGTGAAGTCATTCTTCTCTTTCAGCCTGCAGAGGAAACAGGAGATGGTGCGAAAGCAGTTTTGGCAGATCCCAGATTTAAGAAGATCAAGCCGGATTTTGCCTTTGCCCTACACAACCTGCCGGGTTACCCCATGCATCAGATTGTAATGCGAAAAGGGACTTTTGCTTCGGGAAGCACTGGAATGACCATTTCTCTAACCGGTAAAACCTCCCATTCCGCACATCCTGAGGCTGGGATTAACCCAGCTCAGGCATTGGCCAAGCTAATTCAAGAATTACCCGAGTTGGCTAAGCAGTCAGCAGGATTTGCATTGCTTACGCTAATTCATGCTGAACTGGGAAGTTTGGCTTTTGGAACGAGCGCGGGAAAAGGGAGTCTAAGCATGACCTTACGGGCTTATGATCAGCAAGATTTGGACGGATTAATTGAGCGAGTAAAACAAAAAGCTCTCGCAGTGGCCAATTCGGAAAGCCTGAAAGTCGACTTCAGCTTTGTGGAGCAATTTGCCGTCTCGGTCAATGACCCTTCGCTATACAGCATAGTGGAAAAAGTCACTCAAAATCTTGCGCTTAGTTTGATAGATAAACCTGAACCTTTTCGTTGGTCAGAGGATTTTGGGCTTTTTTCTCAGGCATGTCCGGCGTTTTTATTTGGATTAGGGGCAGGAGAGGATTGTCCCCAACTGCATGAGGGCACTTATGACTTCCCTGATGAATTGATTGATACTGGGGTGAAGGTTTTCGAAGGAATTTTACGATCATGGGATTGAAAAACCATACTTTAACGATTGATTTTGGAAACACTTAAAATGGGTTCTATATTTGAGAACTTTTTGTATATTTAGTAAACCTTTGGGAATGAAGCGAATAATTGCAAAAAGTACGCTACGGGAGTTTTGGGAAAAACACGCTGATTCCGAACAATACCTGAAGACTTGGTACGATACTGCAAAAAATGCCAATTGGATTTCACCTAATGAGGTCAAACATAGTTACATCAACGCAAGTATTTTGAAAAACAGTCGTATAGTTTTTAACATAAAGGGAAATTCTTATCGACTGATTGTCAAATTCAACTTTGAAAAACAATGGGCATTTATTCGTTTTATTGGAACTCATGCTGAATATGACAAAATAGATGCAAACACGATTTAATAAAATATGCTATGGAATTAAAGCCCATTAAATCTGAACAAGACTACCGAAAAGCGCTTGAGCGTTTGGATGTAATTTTTGATGCAACAATCGACTCGAAAGAAGGCGATGAGGCGGAAATACTTTCGTTACTCATCGAAAACTATGAGAATGAGCATTATGCGATTGAGGCACCCAACCCGATTGAAGCGATAAAAATCAGAATGGAGGAGTTGAATATTCGCCAAAAGGATTTAGTCGGAATTATCGGTGGAAAAAGTCGTGTATCAGAAATTATGAATCGAAAAAAAAAACTGACTGTAGATATGATTCGGGAATTGGAGCAGGTTCTTCAAATATCTGCCTCGGTATTGGTAGCCAATTATCAACTTGATCCTAATTAACAAAAGCTCAGATTGCTTTTAACTGAAAAGGCATAGAACTTGGCTATTTTTTAAAAAATACAAATTCATGAAAGCTCGCGCGCTAGTCTTGATTTGTTTTATAGGATCATTGCTTGGATTTGCTCAGGAGCTGAAAATGAGCACTGAAGAAGAGAAACTTTACCAAGAGAATATGGAATACCGAAGGCAAAATGGACTTCCGCCAATTGCCCTTTCAAAAGCTTTGACATCTGTAGCCAAGTCTCATGTCGAGGACCTTGGTGTCAGGGAATCGGCAAGCGATTCTAATTTTAATATGCATAGCTGGGGAGAGGATCCGAAGTGGACTTCTTGCTGCTATACCAATGCCCATGCGCAGGCTAATTGCATGTGGAACAAACCCAAGGAAATGACTTCCTATCCAGGAGCGGGCTACGAAATCGCTCATGGTGGATCAGGAAGTTTTGTAGCCACAGCTGAAACTGCAATGAGCGGATGGAAAAGAAGTGCTGGTCACAACTCGGTAATTCTCAATAAATCGGGTTGGGAAAACAAAGCTTGGAAAGCCATAGGAATAGGGATTCAAGGTGCCTATGCCGTGGTTTGGTTTGGAGAAGAGAGGGATTCAACTTAAGAAAGATTCCTTGAGGATGACAAAAAAAGCCGGCGTTTCCACCGGCTTTAAATCTCTTTCTAGAAATCTGAATAATCGGTGGGGTAAAGTAATCGGGTATCGTTCTTGGATACGGTATTTTTATATTCCTCCATATCTTTCATTTCCGCCCATTTAGAATCTGCGCCAAAAGCTTTCCAGTTGGCATCTCTTTTTTCCATATTTTCATGGGTAGTCAGATAGACTAGGTTTGGCATATTCGCTCCTGCGATAGTTTCAGCATAGAAAATGGAATTGAATCCCAATCGCGTAAAAATGTCCATTTCACCGGAGTTGAACATCTTCACTTTCTGCTTGTAAAGCCGTTCGGTAGGCCCTTCGTAGCTTCTCAGTTCATAGATTCGATCTTTCTTCGGACCAGTGAGCGTAGATTCGATAAATTTCGGTTGACCAGTCATCGCCTGCAAAATCGAAGTTTCAATTCGCTTGTAAGGAGGATTGTCAAAAGCAGCATTTACATAGGCTACTCCATCAGTCAGGTACATTTGATCTTTCAGAAGCTTATCCTCAAATGCAGCGAGCGCATCCAATGATTTGAATGGGATAAACACGTAAACTTTTTGTCCTGCATCTGCCTGGCTTGATACTGGTTTGAAAACGCCCACTTTTGTAATTCCAAGTCGATGGGCAGCTGGAATAAAAGCTTTTTCCAAGTAGCTATCCAACATCGCTTCTTGGGCTGTTGAAGTAATATGATAGGTTTTCAGCTCGTAAAACTCTCTTTTTTGAGCAAACAGATTCACACTCAAAAAGAAGGCAAATACAAAGCAAAGGACTGATAGGTTTGTGATACGTTTCATTGATTTTTTTAGGTTAGGAGTAATTACCTGAAAAATAACCTATTATTTCGAGCCAAGCATCCTGCGGTAAATTTCTAAGGGGAAATTTAAGAAAAGGACTTACACGATTGACGCTATTTAATCTCAACAGTTTAGTCCAGCAAGTTCGGATTGAAAATCCTGATCAGCAAAATTTTTGAAAATCAAAAAATCAAATTTTGAAACCGGCTTTGTCTAAAATCTGCTTGTGAAGATCAAATCACCTCTTTGGTAAAAAAGCGACATCCTAAATCAGACCAGTTTTCTCCTTTTTTGACAGGAATCATCTCCGCTTCCAAGATGTCTTCGCCTCGATAACCTAAACCTTGAATTTCCTCTTCGCCCAAAAAATCCCCCAGTTCCTGAGACATGTCAATATGCAGCTTGTGCTTGATCAAATAGGCCGCATTCAGTACCAAATACCGAGGATCATTATTCTCGGGCTCTACAAACCGAAGCTGTGCGATCTGTTCAAACATCGAAATCGGAAGATAAAATGAATCTCCAGCATCCTCCCATTCTCGATCTTCTATATCCAAGGGAGTTTGGGGCAATTCATAGGTATCCACTAGAAAGCGGAGGGCTTCCCGAGCTTGCTCTTCCTCAGGAAGTTCGGATTCATAGAGTCCAGTTATTTTTTGCTTGAGATCTTTGTCAGATTCTACCCATTCTTCCAGATCGGGCCAGGTATTTCGTTGCATATGCTTCTTTCTTTGCAATGAGAAACCAGCCCAAAATAACTCTGGGCTGGATTCCATATTATTTATAAAATTGCTTCCGGAGGCCATTTGGACCGTACCATTCTTCATCTGGGATTTCCAGAGGCCAATACTCTAAACCAATGAACCTTTCTTCTTCAAGAATTTTCATTACCTCCTCTTTAATAATCAAGTCATTTATACCTACTCCACGAAAAGCAATAATTGGATAAGGATTTGAAATCTTGATTTTAGGATTTATTGCGGTTAGACTATCAAGATAAGTTAGCTCATTTTTAGAAAAAGCTTGGAATGAATCCCAACTTTCAAATTCTATTTTTTCTTCGCTATTTTCAAATTCAAAAGGATAAAATGGTTTACTAATTTTTCTGCTTTTTTGATAAATAAATTGGGTTTTTTTAAAATCAATTTGATTTGTATCATACTGAAGTATATGAGTTACCCAATAACCTTCAATTTTCTTTTCACCTTGAATTATCGGCACTGGAAAGAACTGAAAAAGCTCTTCTCGAAATTCTGAAAATTTTCTTTTTAAATTTTCAGAAATCAAGAATCGATTACCTAATGGCCCCCCAGTTAAATGAAAATCATTTATTTTAGCTCGGTTATTAACCACATGATCTGGAATTATTGGATCAATCAATACCCGCTCACCTTGAGGTAAATTTCCAAGACCTCTAGGATTATTTAAACCCTGCTTATTAATAAAATCTTTTATGAACTCCTGTTCACCTGTATTTTTAGATTCAAATGACTGGGTAATTCTGTAGTATTTCATCTAAATACAATTTCATTAAGATGTTTCTCTGGGTTATTTATTATTTCCGTCCTAATTCTAGCGATAAGTGAATTTAGAAAATTATACGCATCATCAGGGGAAGCATTTGGATAAGAGGTATTAAAGTTATCAAGAAGTGCTTTAATGCGATTGTTATAAATTTCATGATTAGGTTGATTTCTCCAAGTATCCATAGGAATTCTATTAAGAGCTTCATTTAAATGAAAGGCATCTCCTGATTTTGCTGCTTTTTGAACCACAGGATTACTCTGAACTACATTCGCCCATGGAATGATGTGATGTGCCTGTTTTGTAGGATCAGTTAATCCCAAGACACCCCTTAATTGGTTGGAATCCCCAAATTTAATTATTTGATCTTTATCTATGAACCACCTTAAAATTTTTCGAGAATTCAAATCTGAAGCGCTGCCTATTACTTTCATTCCCATTTTAGACGCAGAGGTAACCCAGCCTAAAAATGGTATAGCAGATGCGGTACTCAAAGCTGCATTAACTCCATCACCCTCAATTGCATAAAGGATTCCATTAATCAGATCTGCTGGTTCGCCCAAAAATGGGACAAAGCCAAGAAGATCTAAAGCCCAATGTTTGGCCTCTTTCCATGCATCATAATATAAAAGCATTTTATTGAGAGACCCATCTGCATATTTATACTTGTTTGGATTTTCAAGTTTTAGAAACGCAATCCTTGCAGAGAAATATGAGTTGAATAAATGCAAAATTGCAGGATTCGAAAGGTCAGCGGCTACAAGCTCATCAATAGCCCTCCCAAAATTCTGGTTCATTTGACCATTCAAAACACCTTCCATTTGTGCAGTCAACGTAATAAAGGCTGCTTTTTGGTCAAGGTTGGGTTGGGCTTGGAGGAATGCTCTAAATTCATTCGCGAAGACATTATTTTTAATATTACTCAGATAGGCCAAGTGCCAATCTGTAAGTGCAAAATCCGAAAGCGTATTGTCTATATAAATAGCATCCCGAGTCATTGTAAAAGCCGGTGATCCAAAATCTGAGACACTGCAACCCATACAGGTCATCAGCCCTTCTGGAGCACTGTTTTTTCTCCTATAAGGATCTCCACATGTGATGGTTATGATTGAAACAGTTGTTACATCATTTGGATCGCAGACATCTATTGCTCCACCACAATTATGACCTACAACTAGATAGCTAACCGTCCAGCTACATGAGGTGCCGCCATATCCCCCTCCTGAAGATGGGCTACCCGACCCTGATGATCCACTACCTGAGCCTGTGGAACCACCGTCTCCGCTAGTGGAACCTCCCGGCGTGGTCCATGCAGTTCCTCCAGAACCTCCACCACCGCCACCAGATCCAGAATCAATTGTCACCTGATCACAAGTCACAGGATCTCCATTGGCATCATATACTCCATCACATCGCTCGAGAAACCCCGGGCTGGAATCGTTAAAAAAACTCGAGAAAGGGAATCGTTTGATGTTCACTCCAGCAACTAAAAAATCCTTGGTTTGCCGGTAAGTTTGGTATTGAATACTGTCAAATTCATATTGGAGTACATACTGATCCAATACATTGTCCACACTGTCAGCAACCATCACCAGATTAAAGGTGCTGTACTTATCCCCTTTTTCGAGAAAAGGAACGGTATAGGTTCGCCTTTTTAAGGTGTCGGTAGTGAGAAGGGAAGCGTCAAGATCAAATGTAAAATCTGACAGCGCTCTTTGTTGTGCGGATTCAATCACATTGAAACCTGTCCGTTTGCCCATTTTCCTGCCAAGGGAATGGAGCAATGTTTGGTTTACAGACTGTACCTGAAAAGGCCCTTCGGCTTGTACGGTTGTTTCTGTTTCAGGGAGACTCTCTTCGAGAATTTCCATTTGACAAGCCCAAAAACTAAAGGTGAGAATTGACAATAAAAGACCTTTAACTAATATCCCTTTCAGAAATTTGAGTTTCGTGGTTTCGTGGTTTCATAATATTTAAACTTTTGATTTCTTAAACCTAAGGCTCTAAAACAATAAAAAAAATACCCAGTATTGGGTATATTTGGCCCTTTTTAACAAAAAATTATATGTGTGTCCGCAATGTTGTACGTCGAGAAAATTGAGGTAAACTGGTAGCTGATCCACGTCCACAGTCCATAGCAATATTCAATTAGTGATCATGTCATTCTTTATTTGGGAACGTGCAACATTACGAATAGTCATAAAAAATCAAGGCTTAGAACAGCTGTATATTATTCGAAACTATCTGACTACCAGTAGTCCATGGCTTAAACAGGAAAAGCAAAAAAGCCAACTTTTTCAAGTCGGCTTTTCAATTTTAAGTCCGAAGCTTAGTTCTCCACTCCACTATTCTTCTTTCGTTTGAGACTATAGAATTTATAGCCTACGGAAAAGGACACAAAACCCCAAGAGTTGTCAAAGTCATATTCTTGATCATAGATTTCGATGGAATTAGTGAAGCGTGCAGGTGGATTCACCTTTGCCCAAAATAGGATCCTCCAGATTTCTATCGAAGCTCCGTATGCGAGACCAAAGCTGACGGGCTGGATAACGTTATTTAAGGAGTTGAAAACTTCTGAAAGTCCAGGTTGGTTTTCAATTGTCACCTGCTCCTGATTTAACTCAAAATTTAAAGCGGCATTTATTCCTCCAAATAGATTTAACTTGAAATTTGTTGTTTTGACTAAGCTTACCTGAGGTAAAAATTCAAACGATAAGGTATTAGTTCTTACGCTTTTGTATGTAGAAACTGGGCAGAATCTGCAGGATGTTTCCTTGTTATAGCTTTCATATTGCGAGAATCGATACCCATAGTTCAATTTATTGTGGATTGAAACCCTTTTTGAAACTTGATATTCATAAAACAATCCACCAAATCCTTCCCCGACCTCTCCCCCAATATCTGGAATAACCCTAATGCTATCAAACTCATAGACTCGCCCTGAGACGTTTTTCCAATTGTGACCAAACTCAATACCAAAGGAATTTTGAGAATAAACATCTTTTAGCCCCCCTGCCACAAATAATAGAATTAAGAAAATGTGTGTAAGTATTTTCATCAGATTAAGAATAAGGAGTGACCCTAAGGCCACTCCTTACTGGCTTATTGTTTAACATTAAATCTAATTCTACCAACTCCAGAGTTATATTCATTACCATCTCCAGTAGTTTGATCACAATATTCTACTATGGCTTCACCTAGCTCATCGTCCTCATCCGTAATTGTTTGCTTTACTGTGGTAGAAAAATTTGTTCCTGGTGCCCCACCAACTCCAGGAAAAGAAGATGAAAATGTGTTTGATAGCTCTATCGGGTCTCCTGGATCCTTTTCTATCCAGACATAAAGCATGGCATCACCATAGGTTGTAGGATTCCATGTGACGATTTCCGCATTTCCTAGGTAAAACCATTGGGTGTTACAATTGAATAATCCACAATCTTTGAAATCACTATCTGATCCAGTCCAGAACTTTTTTACGCTAGAAATATTTCCATTAGAGATCGCAAAGGTAATGGTCACCTCAATTTCTTGACCCCCATCAAACCATTCATTCACATCTCGAAAATCCTGCATCGAATTAAATTTCAATCTGTTAAGCCTATCCTTTCCAGAATTAGAATCTCGATCACAAGTAGGGTTAACTGGTGCCCCATCTACAGGACCACCACCTCCAATACAGAGATTTTGTGAATCGTAAACATCTTCGGTGTAATAGTAGAAGTTATAATCATTTTCAAAAATGGCTCCTGCAAGAATTGGGCAATCTAAAATCCTATTAGAGGCATTATTCTCTTTTGGTATAGCGGTCACTCTTTCATTTTCCTTAATTACAATAACCGGGATTTCAGGTATTTCGGTGCTGGATAATTCATGGTAATTTCCATTCTTATCATAAGCTGGAATAACTCCATTTTTAATTTTTCGAGGAATATACGCTACAAGGTAATCTGTCCCTTGGGTACGGAAGTTTTCTTCGGAAAATTCAGGAACAAAGACTTGCAAGAGAGGATGGAACCTGGCAATAGAATCAAGAAAGCTATCTACTGTCTCCGAAAGCCTTTTATCACTGAAGTTTACACCTGAGACGATGGATCCAAAACTTCTACTTCTTTTGTTGACATCATCAAACCCAATATTAAGCGATTCATCTTTGGTGTTCTCAATCAAAAAGTTAAAATCACCATCGAATCTTTCATTTGCTTTTTCTTTCATAAAATCAAGAACCATAGGATCTCCCAAACTAGCAGCAATATTCTTAGCCACTTTAGAAGCTAATTGATCTTTGATAGAATTGGTGGCAAGCAATACATTTTCTGTTTTTGAAGCCAGAGAAGGATCCGTATCTCCTGTTATCTCTTCTTGACAAGCCCAAAAACTAATAGTGACTATTGACAAAATAAGACCTTTTGCGAACAGCCTATTTAAAAATTTGGTTTTTGTGTTTTGTGTTTTGTGTTTTCACACTATTTAAATTTTTGACTTCTTAAAGCTAAGGGGCTAAAAGCATAAAAAAAATACCCAGTATTGGGTATTTTTAGCCCTTTTTAACAAAAAAATCACGGCTTAGAACAGTTGCTAACCAAAAAAGCCGGCGTTTCCACCGGCTTTTTTTAAATCTTAAATAGTTATTGAATTCTATTTACCACTGGTTTTCAACTAAAGTAAAGCTTCCAGATCAGGGTTTGATTACTGCAACTTCGGTCACCTGTCTTCGGTCTTCCAGCCTTCAAAATTTACTTCTTCTTCGCTTCTTTCATCGGATTGCTTCCCGATGCAGCGCCGCGAACTCCGCCAGAACGCTTATACATTTCAAAGCGGCTTGGCATCATTTCTCTTGGCCAGTAGTTGCTGCTCTCATCGATATCTGCTGTTTCCCGATTTGGATCCAAGACCAGCCTCTTCACTTCTTTCTGCTTCGCAAAAACTTTGCTCACTTCGGTCTCATTCTTTCTCCAGATCTCTACCGGGATTTTTTCCAGTTCGGAAGTACCATCCGCAAATTGCCATTCCAGAATAATCGGCATCACCAATCCGCCTTCATTTCTGAATTTCACCTCATAGAAGTTCAGGTTGCTATTCAAGAGTTCTTTCTCTTTAGTACTCAATCCTGCCATAAATTTCTTGTAAGATTCTTCCTCAGATGGAGTCACCTGGAACGGATTGTAAGTCGCATAGAAATCTTTGGTTGCAGGATCTGCCTCCACATAGGTTTCTTTGATCGCAGTCATATTCTTGGATCGGGATACGTAGGTCTCTTCCAGATCAGCCACTTTCTTAGCTTCCGCAGCTTTTTGGGAAGGAGTTCGGTTATCCATTTTGTACCAAGCCACATTTTCGATAGAAATATCCACCGCTTCAGTACCATAGAACCAACCTCTCCAGAACCAATCCAAGTCTACCGCTGAGGCATCTTCCATCGTACGGAATAAATCCTCCGGAGTCGGATGCTTAAACATCCATCTTCTTGCATATTCTTTAAACGCATAATCAAACAGCTCACGACCCATCACCGTCTCCCGAAGGATATTCAAGGCTGTAGCTGGCTTTGCATAAGCATTTGGTCCAAACTGAATGATATTCTCAGAATTGGTCATGATCGGCTCTAATTGACTCTTTTCGCTTCTCATGTAAGGCACGATCTTGTGAGCAGGTCCTCTACGGGAAGGATAGTTACGATCCCATTCCTGCTCGGCCATGAACTGCATAAAGGTATTCAAGCCCTCATCCATCCAAGTCCACTGACGCTCGTCTGAATTGACGATCATCGGGAAGAAGTTGTGACCAACTTCGTGGATAATCACGGAAATCATCCCGTTTTTGATCGCTTCGGAGTAGGTACCATCCGAATCTGGTCGGCCATAGTTGAAGCAAATCATTGGGTATTCCATACCGTTTGCAGCCTCCACGGAGATTGCGGTTGGATATGGATAATCAAAAGTATGAGCAGAATAAGACTTGATCGTATGCGCGACCACTCGGGTCGAATACTGTCCCCAAAGTGGATTAGCTTCTTTTCCATAATAAGACATCGCCATCACATCTTTGCCACCCTGCTTTACAGCCATGGCATCCCAGATGAATTTACGGGAAGAAGTCCAAGCGAAGTCACGGACATTTTCAGCTTTGAATTTCCAGGTCTTCTTCGCGGTGGCTTTAGATTTTTCCAATTTCTCTGCTTCAGCCTGAGTACGGATGACTACAGGTTTGTCAAAAGTTTTCTTTGCGGTATTCCAGCGATCCAGTTCTGCGGAAGAAAGCACTTCCTCAGGATTTTGGAGTTCTCCCGTGGCACCGACCATATGATCTGCCGGCACGGTGATATGCACTTCGTAATTCCCGAAAGCCAAAGCAAATTCACCAGAACCTATAAACTGCTTGTTTTGCCAGCCTTCGAAGTCAGAGTAAACTGCCATTCTTGGAAACCACTCCGCCATAGTATACACGTAATTACCATCTCCAGCGAAGAATTCATAGCCTGGACGTCCACCGATAAAACCTGTTCGGTCATGAATATTGAATGACCAATCAATCGCAAATTCAAAGGAATCGCCTGCTTTCAATGGAGTAGGAAGATCTACTCGCATCATCGTCTGATTCACAGCCACTTTGAGAGGAGTTCCGTCTTTTCCTTTTACATCCAACACTTGGTAGGCATAGTCATCGGTATGCCAAAGGATACCCTGAAGTTGAGTCAAAGTCATCCCCGGGCTGATGCTGGATTCGGTACCTTTTGGAGTTTCAGAATCTTTTCCACGCTGATTTTGCTCCAGCTGCACCCAGATGTAGGTGAGTTGATCCGGGGAATTATTCACATACGTGATTTTCTCCGATCCTTTGATGGATTGGGTTTCATCGTTGAGTTCAACTTCAATAATGTAATTGGCTTGCTGCTGCCAATACATGTGTCCAGGTGCTCCAGAAGCAGTACGATAAACATTTGGAGTGCGGAGCATGGTACCCAATTGCTCAAAACGCTCGGCATGATTTTGCTCAGACCGCTGCTGCGCCATTCCCGAGAAGTTTACTGAAAGTGCTAATGCGGCTAGTATTCCTATTTTTCTCATATCAATTTATTAATTACGCTTACTATTTTTTTTCGCCACAAAGCTCACAAAGGTTTAAACCAAGGCCACAAAGGGGCTAAACTAATTATTTATCTCTATTTTACTAAAATTTAGCTGCTTTTGTCTTTAATCTTCATTCACAAGGCATTTGAACCCCTCTTTTCAAAATTAATTTTAACTCCACTGGAAACGAATCCTAATCTCCTTTCTCCAATCTCATATTCATCCGACATCGGTCATCCAACACCTGACATTTTTCTCACCAAAACTTCGTATCCATCATCAGCATCATTGCAATTCCCAACACAAAGGATGAAATAATCAAAGTCCATTCTCTTCGCTTTACGCCAGCCAAACCCACCAAAATGGTAGTAGCTAAAATGAAGATGCCCACAATCACCAATTGTCCGATCTCCAAACCGATATTGAATGCCAGTAGCGGCTGCCAAATTGCAGCTTCCTTGCCGAGTAGGCTTTGTAAATAATTCGAAAATCCCATGCCATGTATCAAGCCAAAGAAAAGAGCCAATACATAATTAATGGTCACACCTTTACCGGAAACTGGTTTGGGACGGAGGATATTGCTAAATGCGGTAATCGCAATAGTGACTGGAATTAGAAATTCAATCCAACCATTATTGACTTGGATGATCTTGAAGGTAGCCAAGGCCAGAGTGAGGGAATGACCAATAGTAAAGGCTGTGACCAGGATCAGGATTTTCTTCCAGTCTCTTGGAATGAAAACAGCACAAAGCGCCAAGACGAATAAGATATGGTCAAAGCCTTTAAGGTCAAGAATATGTTGGATTCCTAAACGGAAATATAATTCAAACGAATTCATAGGGGTGATTAAACTTCGAAAGAAGTAAATTGCAACAATAATACAGGATAAATACCAAAAAAGGCAAGTTCTTATACCAAATGCAATATATTTCCACTGTGCTGATTTACTTGGGATGGCTGGTTTTTTTCCATCCATTTTTCATAAGCTTGACTGAAATTCGTCAAAATCCAAATTCAAAAAATCTGGAAGTTGCCCAAAAGATTTTTTGGGATGATCTGGAAGTTTCGCTTTCCGCATACAACAGGGAGTCTTTCGATATTTTAAATCCTAAGGATGAAAAAAATCTTAGTGAAAAAATTGGTTCATACCTGACTTCCCATTTTGAAATTTGGGTAGATGGAAAAAAAGTAAAGTTAAACTATCTCGGTTTCGAAGTGGAAGAAGACGCAATTTGGGCTTATTACGAGTCCAGTGCTGTTTCTATTTCAACTCAGATCGAAGTCCGAAATAGTATTTTACTTCTGGAAACTGATTCTCAGCAAAACATCGTCCACATGTACTTTCCAGGGAATTCCACTCCTCGGAGTTTGTTACTGGGAAAAGGGGAAGAGCGCGGGATTTTAAAGATTAAAAAGTAAGCTAGTTGTTTACCATTAATCTGAAGCCATTTTTAGTGACTGAATTACTACCCACTTGCCATCAAGTCGTTTCAATAATTCCACCGAGCAAACATGCAATGGGTGATTGATATCAGATTTCTGAATTAGAGCTTTGGCTTCATCAAAATCCCGTTCCTTCACATCTTTAAATGCAATGGTCATATGCGGATGATAATTCCGATCGCTCAATTCATCCACTAGATTTAATTCTCTTTTGCAGAAGGTCTTCAAATCAGTCTGAAGTTCCGTTAAGCTGGAATCTGCTTGAACCTTCCAAAAAATGACTCTTTTCCCAAACGTGTCAGTTCCTCCAACTTTAATTATTAATGATTTTTTTGTGGACAAAAAATTTTCAAGTTTCTCTATTAGCACCTTTTCTTTTGCCTCATTATAGCTAAAGGGCATTTTGAGGGTAATATGAGCAGGAGATTTCAAGGCGTACTTGATGTTCATTTGCTCCTTCAATTCAAGCTTTAGTGAAGTAGCCAATTCTTGAATCTCCCCTCCAGGCACTAT
>JBLGAM010000027.1:0-32742 GCA_047612305.1 Planctomycetota bacterium
GGAGTGGCAGGCGCTGCTATAGCTAGTGTCATCACGCAGGGTTTATCAGCGGCAGCTGGTCTCTATATTCTTTTCAGAGGTAAACAAGGAATCAAAATCAAATTGAGCTCCATGAAGCTTGAGTTTCGCTGGGTGAAGCGAATGTTTGAATTGGGAATTCCGGCTAGTTTGGAGCAATCCTCAAGAGCTGCGGCAATGACATTGATGGTTATGCTAGTGACGAGCTATGGAAGTGAGGTAGTGGCAGCCTATGGAATAGGAGCGAGAATTCTAAGTCTAGTAATTGTGCCATCTTTAGGGATGGGTATTGCTACGACCACACTGGTAGGTCAAAGCATAGGTGCTGGTCAAATCAAACGAGCAGAAAAAATCGGTGATTTGAGTACCAAGATTGCCTTTTTTGGACTTACAGGAATAGGATTAATACTATTTCTATTTGCAGAAAGCCTGACTGCTTTCTTTGTGCCAAATGATCCCCAAGTCATCAAAGATGGTGCAAAGTTCATTCGGATTATGAGTTTGAGCTTTGGGCTTTTGGGAGTACAGCAAGTGCTAAATGGGGTATTTAATGGAAGCCGCTTTACTCAGGCTTCTATGCTTATTTCTATCTTTAGTCTTTGGGTTGTACGCTTCCCCGTTGCTTTCATTCTTTCAACCAAGACAGAACTTAACTTTGAGGGTATTTGGTGGGCTTTCCCAATTTCTAATTTGATCGCAGCTTTGGTCGCATTTTACTATTACAAGACGGGTTATTGGAAAATCCGAACCTTTAGAAATAGAAATGAGTGGCTACAATCAGGATTGGGATAAAATTTAATACAATTATCTTCAATGATGCCTGTAACCTTGATTTTAAGGCATGAAGACCGATGTCAGGTGACCGAAGTAGTCTGGATTTTAGAGTTGATCAAATCCTCTGATGCTTTTTCCCTTATACTGGTAGAGAATCGGATCCAAAGAAAATTTAAAAAGTAAACCGTATTTAACACTATGAAAATACATTATTGCACAGATTACTCGGAGATGTCGGTCCTTGGGGCTGAATTAGTTCATCGTGAAATTGAGATTACACCTGACTTGCTTTTTTGCGCAGCAAGTGGAAATTCACCTTCAGGTCTTTATACTCGCATGGAAGCAAAGTATCAAGATTCACCAGATTTCTTTACTAAGATGCGAGTGATCAAGCTCGATGAATGGGTTGGTTTACCTGCCGATTCTACCTTCACTTCGGAATATGATGTACAGACGAAATTGTTAAAAAAACTCAATATAGAAGAGGACCGATATGTCTCTTTTGATGCACAAACTTCGAATCCACAAGCAGAATGCGATCGGATTCAGGATAAATTGGATGAAACTGGCCCGATTGATATTTGTGTTTTGGGAGTTGGAATCAATGGCCATCTGGCATTGAATGAACCTGCTGATTATCTTCAAACCTGTTGTCATCTAGCCAAATTAAGTGAAACGACTTTGAGCAGTGGGATGATCGAAAAAGTAGGAGTTCCGCTATCGCAAGGAATGACAATGGGAATGGGGAATATTTTCGAATCCAGGAAAATTATTGTTTTCTTCACCGGAAAGGGGAAAAAGGCCGCTTTGGAAAATTTTTTTACCAGAGAGATTACTAGTCAACTTCCTGTTTCCATGCTTTGTCTCCACCCAAATGTACATGTGCTAATCGATCAAGAGTCCTTCAAATAAATAACGTCTTTGCTGGTTAATTGCAATCTGGCTATAAGGCAATGCCGAATGCTTTATTCAATCCTGCCTTCAATCCAAAGCCTATAAAATA
Organism: Planctomycetota bacterium; assembly: GCA_047612305.1. Classification (GTDB taxonomy): domain Bacteria; phylum Bacteroidota; class Bacteroidia; order Cytophagales; family Cyclobacteriaceae; genus Algoriphagus. The sequence continues at coordinate 1,796 of JBLGAM010000027.1, forward strand.
TAAGTTATGACTTTGCAATTAATCAAAGATGCAATCCTTGGCAAGGAGCAAGATTTTACCAGTCTTTCGTTAAAAACAGCCATATTAATTTTGGCTATTCCCATGATTTTGGAGATGATGATGGAGTCACTTTTTGCGGTAGTCGATATCTTCTTTGTAGCCAAGTTAGGTGAGCATGCCATTGCTACGGTAGGTTTGACTGAATCGGTCGTGGTCTTGGTCTATGCGGTTGGATTTGGGATAAGCATGGCGGCAACAGCCTTGATATCCAGAAGATTTGGTGAAAAACAATATTCGGAAGCCGGTTCTGCAGCTTTTCAATTATTGATAGTCGGAGGAGTGATTTCAGTGATATTGGGAGTTCTCGGATGGATCTTTGCTGGTGATATTCTGGCTTTGATGGGTGCAGAACCTGCAGTTGTGGCCTCAGGAGTGATGTATTCACGAATTATTTTTGCAGGTAATACTGCGATCATGTTGCTATTTCTGATTAATGGGGCTTTTCGTGGAGCTGGGCAAGCTCATCATGCGATGCGCTCACTTTGGATTGCCAACGGCTTAAATATTTTCCTAGATCCTTTATTCATCTTTGGTTTTGGAACATGGTCTGGCTGGGGTCTGGAAGGAGCCGCAGTGGCTACTACTTTTGGGCGGGGTGTAGGAGTGTTGTATCAGTTGTATCATCTTTTCAATGGAAGGCATAAACTCAAAATTCTCAAAGAAAATATTGAAATCAGCTGGGAGATCATCAAGAAAATCATTGGTATTTCCATCGGAGGAATGGGTCAGTTTTTGATTGATTCGGTCGCCTGGATTGCCTTAACTCGGATGAATGCGGAGTTTGGATCAACGGCTTTGGCTGGATATACCATCGCATTTCGCATTTTGATTTTCACCATTTTGCCTGCTTGGGGATTATCTGGGGCTGCAGCTACTTTGGTGGGACAAAATTTGGGAGCAAATCAGCCACAGCGTGCAGAGGATGCTGTTTGGATTACCACACGATATACGGTGATTTTTATGGCTTCGGTGACTGGAATCTATTTGCTTTTTGCCTCCTCATTGGCAGGGATTTTTACAGATATTCCAGAGATTCAAGCCATCGCAGCTCAGGGACTGCAGGTGATTGCCTGCGGTTATGTGTTTTTCGCCGTTGGAATGGTGCTCACTCAGGCATTCAATGGCGCAGGAGATACCAAGACGCCTGCTTGGATTAATATTGGTGTACTCTGGTTTATGGAAATTCCACTGGCCTATCTTTTGGCTTTTACATTTGAGTTGGAATACCTAGGTATTTTTATCGCGATTGCCTTTTGTCATTCTTTTCATTCTTTGGTGACTCTTTTTATATTCAGAAATGGAAAATGGAAAACTATGAAAGTTTAATCTACTTCTGAGGGTTTCTTCTTATTTCCAGATAGCAAAGGATAGTATCCGAATTTATTGAGCAGATTTTAGTGATAGTGGATATTTATGAAGATCATTTAAATTAAGGTATGGAAAAACCGATAAGCTCTCAAAACCCAATTCAATACAACCAAACCTATATTTGGCTAATCAGCCTCACAGCAGCGCTTGGAGGCTTTCTTTTTGGCTTTGATTGGGTAGTGATCGGTGGAGCAAAACCATTCTACGAGCCCTTTTTCAATATCACTTCTGCTGCAGATCAGGGTTGGGGGACAAGTTCAGCGCTGATCGGATGTATGCTTGGTGCTATCCTTTGCATTTTGCTTAGCGATAAGCTGGGAAGGAAGCGACTATTGATTTTCTCAGGATTTCTATTTTCACTTTCAGCTTTAGGAACTGCCTTGGCGGAAACTTTTTGGGATTTTAACGCATACCGGATTATCGGGGGAGTTGCAATGGGAATTGCTTTAAATCTCTCCCCACTTTACATCGCAGAGATTTCTCCGCCAGAAAAGCGAGGAATGTTTGTGACCATCAATCAGCTTCTAGTGATGATTGGAGTTCTCCTTGCCCAACTTACCAATTGGCAAATTTCACTATTGGACACCGATTTGGCCGAAAATGCAACTTTTGAAATGATTGCCGCAAGCTGGTCTGGTCAGTTTGGTTGGAGATGGATGTTTGGAGCAGAGATTATACCAGCTTTACTATTTTTTGGTTTGATGTTTTTGGTGCCCGAAAGTGCACGATGGCTTATGAAAAATAAAGAGGAAGAAAAAGCTCGAAAGGTTCTTGAACGAATCGGAGGCAAGTATTACGCAGCTAATTCCATCGCTGAAATTCAAAATACTCTAAGCTATGGGGAATTGGGAAAAGTGAATTTTAAGGATTTGCTAAAACCACCTGTTCCTAAATTGATTGGAATTGGTATTTTTCTAGCCTTTTTGCAGCAGTGGTCAGGCTTGAACGTCGTTATTTATTACGCTGCAGATATTTTTCAGGCTGCCGGATACAATCTCAAGCAGATGATGCTGAATATTGTGGTGATCGGAGGGGTGATGGTACTTTCGGTCTTCATTACTTTATTTACGGTAGACCGATTTGGTCGAAAGAAGCTTCTATTGATTGGGACTGGGGCGATGGCTATGATATATACTCTGATCGGATATTCTTTTCAAGTAGATCAAGGCGGATGGCTTATCGTATTATTAGTTTTGACCAATGTGATGTTCTATTCCTTCACCCTTGCTCCCTTACTTTGGGTAGTTTTATCCGAGATTTTCCCTACCCGAATTAGGGGTGCGGCCATATCAATAGGAGCTTTAGCGCATTGGGTGGGAAATTTCACCTTGACCTATTCATTTCCAACAATTAAGGAGAATTTAGGGTGGGCAAATAACTTTTGGCTTTATGGTTTAATTTGTTTCATAGGTTTTGTTGTCATCTATTTTATCCTACCAGAGACGAAAGGAAAGTCCTTGGAGCAACTGGAAAAAGAGTTTGAGGAATGATTATCTTATTCCTGATATAAAAAAGCATTCTTGAATTTTTACAGCTCGGTATTCCTTTGCCAAAAAACAGTGTCTATTATAGTTGAAAGGTTTTCTGGGAAATGGTTAACAAAAAAAGACCGCTAATGCGGTCTTTAATTTCTTTTTAAAGAATAAATTCTTACGGTAATAATACTTTATCGATCACATGAACAACACCGTTAGAACCAGCAAGATCTGCTGCTACTACAGTAGCTTCGCCAATCATTACCTTACCATCTTTGATGGTTACTTTCAATTGCTTACCGTTTAAAGTTGTTACCATTTGACCATCAGAAAGATCACCTGACATAACATTGCCAGCAACGACGTGGTAAGTCAAGATGCCAGTCAAATCAGCTTTTGCTTCAGGCTTTAGCAAACCTTCAACAGTACCTGCAGGAAGTGCTGCGAATGCTGCGTTTGTTGGAGCAAATACTGTGAATGGTCCATCACCCATCAATGTTTCTACTAGGTCTGCAGCCTGAACAGCAGCAACTAATGTAGTGTGGTCAGGAGATCCGATAGCGATATCTACTACAGTGTTAGACACTTCCATAGCTGGCGCTTCTTCTACTACTTCTACTACTTCTTCGGTTTCGGTTGGCTTGCTATCGCAACTCATTGCAAACATAGAAACTGCGGCAACTGCCACGAATGATAATAATCTTAATTTTTTCATTTTAAATTGGTTAGTTGTTTTTAACAGGATAATAACAGTTAAGTCGGCAATAAGTTTTCTTTATTGTTCTATTATTTTTGAATTTGTTAATATCTGTGATATTCACAGAATTTTAGCGGAAAAACGTAAAGCAAATTATCTGGAAAGAATGAGGTCATGCGGCAGATTTGGACATGAGCTCTTCAATTAAGTTTTAATATGTGATTACTCGAAAATTTTGGTCTAGCGCATTCTTTTATTCCGTTTGTGATTTTTAATTCATGAATATTTTTCGGTCTTGTTATTTAATACTTCTATGAAAAGACCCAATTAATCAAAGTCCAAATTACATTTCCTGATTCATTCTTACCTTTGGACCAAAATAGGCCCTAAGGATTTATGAATAACTCAGACATTTTACGAACCATCCGATACATATTTAATTTCAAAGATCCCGAAATGGTCAATATGTTTAAATCCGGAGGATTAGATCTGAAGCGAGAGGAGGTCGCAAATTTTTTAAAAAATGAAGACGAGCCCTTTTACAATGCAATCGTAGATATTGATTTGGCGGCGTTTCTTAATGGCTTTATTATTGAAAAAAGAGGTAAAAAAGAGGGAGAGGAGCCTAAGCCTGAAAAAACCTTAAATAATAATATCGTTTTCAGAAAGTTGCGAATCGCATTGGATCTGAAAGAAGATGATGTCTTGGAAATCTTATCTTCTGTTGGAATGCATATCAGTCCACATGAATTAAGTGCCTTTTTCAGGAAGCCGAGCCAACCTCAATTTCGTCCGTGCAAAGATCAAATTTTGCGTAATTTTCTCAACGGCCTAAAAAAACGATACAGAAAAGAGGATTGATAATCTGACAAACGGTATTCCTGAATTAACTTCAATTGTCTTTGGTCAATAGTTTATGACACTTTTAACCAATGTCAGTTCAATTAGGGACTAGCGGCCTACTTTTCAAGCCTACACTTTATCTGAAAATGTCGAATCTGATGGTTAAACCAATACACTTTTTACTCTTCCTACTTCTCCTGTGTCCAGTATTGCTTTGATACCATATGGGTGAGATGGTGAGCTAGTCAGGATTTTTTTTACAAAGCCTTCTGTTAATTCACCAGTTCGCTGGTGGTGTTTCTGAACAACAGTTACTTTTGAGCCTATTTGAATATTTGCTCTGATAGATCCTGGGAGGTTTTTATTTTCCATTATTTTAGAATTTTGCCTTTAAATGCCTATCGGTTTTCATATTTGCAAAAAAGAAATAAATGACGAGGTTTACGAAGAATTCGGAAAGAAACTTAAAGAATATTTGATGTTTAGATTTGGATTAATCTTCATACACTCCTTCAGGATGTTTCACTTTAAAACCCATCTGATTTGTTATGACCTATTTGGTTCAAAGAAATTGGAGGTCTTCAATCTAACTTCACCTTTTCCACAGAAGCGAAGCGGTAAAATTAAAAAGATCTCCAAAGCTTTTGATACCTCAAGGATCAATCAAACATGAAGCCTCTTTAATTACGTTGAGGAATTCTAAGTAGTAAAGTAATCAATTCCTTTGGTGTCTTGGCGCTGCAGATATTTTCTTCTTTAATAAATACTTGAAGCTGATACTCCAATTCAAAAATCAATCCGTTAATAAATATTGGATCCATGTTCAAATTTGTAATGAAGTGATCATTTTTTCGAGGTCCAGCTAGCGTGATTCCGTAGGTATGGAATACTTCAATGGCTTTTTTTAGAGTAGAAAATTGTTGGTTCATATATCTTAAATTTTTTAAGCTAATAATTTGTAGATGACCGAAGTAACCTTTCTTAATAAATAGGAGGAATGAATTAAATCTCCTGTAAATACAATTCCTAACGGTGAAACCAAAGGAATTGTTGAAATCGCTAGTAGAAATAATTGTCCGCTGGCTATTAAATTGATTAGTGAAAACCGAAATCTCTGGACTCCTAAACTGGTTCATCCAAATCTTTCACCTCTTTTCGAACTTAACTTCATCAAATCTAGTAGTAGAATTGAGATAGGTTCTTCGATACTCGTAAACGATACTAGACATGTAATCACAACAAAACTTAAAGAGTTCACGATGAACCTTTTTAAAATTATTTTTACCTTTTAATATTATTGAATATCAATCATCATTTGTTTATCATTCAAGTTTCCTTTAAAAAAAAACTACGTGAGTAGGCAGCGTATTATCATACACAACAAATTTATTTTTGATTCACCACTCTAAACAAGGCATTAAAATTATATTTTCAGGAGAAAACTATCAATCCGATAATTGGAGCCTTGGCAACTTTTCGTATTAAGCCAGAATACCTATCTGATTATGCAGTGCGCATCTACTTAATTTAATTAAACTGACAAAGAATTTTTTTCGTATTTATTGTGGATTGTGATTATTGCTAGACCAAAAAGAACAGCTACAACTATTAAAATGGTACTAATTAAACCGCTTACTCCAAAAGACATTCTTATTAAAATGGTTGAAATAATAAAGCCAGAGTTTCGGATTATCTTATGAAATTGATTTGTATAAAAGAATGAAATCAAAAGCAACACTACATCTACTAAAATTAATATGGTAAAAAATTGATCAAAAAAGAGATTGTTAATGCTTTCAAATGATGGGATTTCATTAGAAGAAATTGAGATTCCAGTTGACCAATTAATAAGTGTAAATAATGCCATTAAAAAAAATAGAGGTACTAAAACAACTGCAATCAATTTTTTCTTATTGACAAAATTTTTGTACAGAGATGGTATTTCTTCTGTATCCTTGAATTTTTTATTCCCTTGTTGTTGGAATAGGAATATCAAGTAGAAAAGGATAATTGATGCTAAAATATCATATGTGAATTGAAGATCTCCTTTTATTTCAAACCAATTTGAAGAAAGTTCTAACGCTGATAAATCATTAAATAATTTTCGAATTATAATAAGAGTTATGATCTCGTATTGCTTAATTATGTAGGTGGTAAATGACTTGGGTAGGTAATAAATGAGAAGATAAACTTCATAAACCAAGATAAATGAAAAAGGTGTATAAGCTGCAGATATTGGACTTTTCAGTAAATCTGAATTTGAGGATAATTCTATAATGTTGAAATTGTTTAAGTAGATTACTGCTAAATGGATGAAGAAACTCAATAGTGCGATATAGAGGATAATTTTTTCGGTTTTTTCTCGTGTGTGCTCGGAGAAAAATTTGTTAAAGACTAGCGTTAATGTGTTATTATTTGTGGTCATTGAGACATTTTGTCTAATGGTTTAACAGGTTGATTTTTAAAAATCTAAAAAGTGTAACTATCTTCTTGCGACAAAGTTCACAAATTGACTAAATGTCCGTATTAAAGTGGTTTCCTCTTTTTTTAAAAAAGAATCAATAATCATTGTCCAAACTCATTTATCCAAAACGATCTATTTTCGGTTCCATCAAATCATTGTTTAAACTTAGTTAGAATTGGTCTTTGAGCTTAAATTGAATTTAAACTATTGATCAAACTCCGTGTTTTTAATTTATGTTCAACACCAACATTCCAATATTTTATACAATCGCATTAATTTTTGTCCTTTTTTTTCCAATTGAAGTATTTGCGCAAAACATTCCACAGCTTCAAGACTTCAACCAAACCCGTATCGATTACAATCAAAAAGGAATGGTAATTCTTGGGAGTTGGGCTTTTGGAAATATTGTTTGGGGTGGGATAGGGGCTGGTAAAACCAACGGAGAAACCAAAGCGTTTAATCAGATGAACCTCTATTGGAATACGGTTAATCTGGTGATCGCTGGATTTGGCTATTGGCAAGCGACAAAGGAAAACCCTGGAACTGATATTTGGACAACAATCGAAGCGCAACATGGAATTGAAAAAGTGCTTTTATTCAACGGAGCATTGGATTTAGCTTATATTGCAGGAGGACTTTATATGAAAGAAAGAGGATTCCGTAAAGGAAATAAACGTTTAATTGGTTTCGGCAAATCAGTAATTCTACAAGGCGCTTTTTTAATGGCTTTTGATGGGGTGATGTATGGTTTCCATCAAGCCCATGCAAAAGAATTACCGGAATTGGTTCAGAATATCAGCCTTGGTCCAACCGGTTTTTTGGTTAGGATACCTTTATAAATAAATTATTTTCCAATCTCTTTCTGCGTGAGTACAAATCTTAATTCGGTCAGGGTGAATTCTAAGCTTTCGGAACCAAAGTCAGCGAGTTAATTATCTGATTATCAAAACTAATCCTTCTTCACTGCTTCTTTCATGTTTTCGCTATCCCAAGCTTGGTCATTCAGTGAGAATTTCCGGGTGAGTTCGCCGGAGAGCAGCGCTTCTTGCTGTTCGATCTGTAGTTTCACAGCAGAAATATATTTCTTCTCATCGTTTTTGTATTTAGCTAGGATTTCAAGGGCAGATTCATCGTATTCTCGAAAGTTTAATCCTAATCGATGAACAGTATGAGCTCTGAAACCAAGTTTTATAAGGGCATCTTGACCCATTCGAATAGAAGTGTCTAAATGTTCACGATAGATATTTTTGACTCCCATTTCCATTAGCTCGTAGGTATCTGTTCGATTTTTCGCTCGGATCATGATTTCTAGAGTTGGAAAATTTTCCTTACAGAGTTCCACAAGTTTCCGGTTTGTCTCGGGATCGTGAATCGCAGAGATTAGAATGTTGGCATCTTCAGCTCCTGCTGCTTGGAGTAGATCCAAACGTGTGGCATCTCCATAATGTACCTTAAATCCCATTTTTCGTAAGAAGTCTACCTGATCTGGATCAAAATCTAGGACTGTAGCCTCTACTCCATTCGCGCGAAGAAATCTACCCAAAGTAGATCCGAAGTGGGAGAAACCTACCAAGATCACACGATTCTTGACTTCAATGGAATCCATTTCCCTATCGCTATCATTTATTTTAGTAAGTCTAGGCAAAATAAATTTGTCCATCAAAACCATCAAAATAGGGGTGATGGTCATACTAAGCGCAGTGATCGCCATAAGGTAATCGGAATTACCTTGATCTAAAATCCCAAGCTGGAGCGCAAATGCGTAAGTGACAAAGGAAAATTCACCGACTTGCGATAATCCAACTGCAAAAGAGAGGTTTTCTGGAATACTTAGTTTTTTGAATTTTCCTATCCCAAGAATAATCCCTGCTTTTAAAGCAATTATCAAAATGGTTGCGCCGACGATAATGGACGTATTTTCAAAAATTAGATTGAAATTGATAGTTGCGCCAACAGCCATAAAAAAGAGTCCAAGTAAAAGTCCCTTGAAAGGATCTAAGTCAGATTCCAACGCATGTTTGTATGGGCTGTTTGCGAGGATTACTCCCGCCAAGAACGTCCCTAAAGCAGGGCTCAGTCCAACTAATTCCATTAAAAAAGCTATTCCTACCACAATCAATAAGGCAGAGGCAGTGAATAATTCACGGAGTCTGGTTTTCGAAACCCAGTTTAACAGCGGTCCGAATCCAAATTTTCCTAATAAAACAACTACGCCAATAGCTCCAAATATAAATAGCGTCTGGAGCCAGCCCGGATAGCTTTCGATCAAGCCATGCGACCCTGCTTCAGCGCCTATTGGAACTGAACCAGCAATTACCAAAAGTGGAAGAATAGCCAAAATCGGAATTACTGCAATGTCCTGCATCAATAACACTCCAAAGGAAAGCTTACCCACTTGACTTTCCATTTGGTTTTTTTCCTTGAGTGATTGAAGTACAATCGCCGTGGAGGAAAGGGCCATGGAAAGTCCAACGCCAAGGGAAATTTGCCAAGAAAAACCTAAACCAATTCCTATTCCAAATAGGATTCCCGAAGTTACCAATACTTGGGTAAGCCCAACTTGAAGAATCAGTTCTTTCATTCGCCAGAGATTTTTAGGTTCTAGCTCTAAACCGATTAAGAATAGCATCATCACCACTCCAAATTCGGCTTTGTGCATGATATCTTCACCTTCTTCCAAAAATCCCAATAAGTAAGGTCCGATAACGATTCCCGCAATCAGGTAACCTAAAACCGATCCCATCCCGAGTCGCTTAGCGATCGGTACGCAGACAATGGCAGCAAAAATAAATATGATGGCTTGTGGTAAAAATCCTTCCATATTTAGTCGTTTTTGGAGTAAAATTGCTGCAATGACGCTTCATCTAATAGGACTGAATCTCGAAGCTGTATCACTAACTCTCGGTATTTATCCGCACTTGATTTTAACTTTTCGGTACTAATCTGATGAGTTCCTCCAACATGAAAAACCGGTAAGTAATTCATGTGACAAAGCTTAGAAGTTTGCTCAAAAGGCTGTAAAAGCTGCCGAAGAGTGAATCGATTTTTTCCGTCTGGGCCATAAGTTTCTGCTGTACCTCCAGAGGTAATTGCATTGAGGATATACTTATTCTTCAAATAAACACCTCCAGGACCGTAAGCCCAGCCAAACTCCAGAACTATATCTATCCATTGTTTCATCAAAGGAGGGCAGGAGTACCAATAAAATGGGTGTTGCCAGATGATCACGTCAGCTTCGAAAAGTGCCTCTTGCTCAGCTTGGATAGAAATATTGAACTCTGGATATAACTCATATAAATCCCGAATTTCTACATTTTCGAGATTGGAAATCGCAAGAACCAATGCAAGGTTTGCCTCAGAATGTTCAAACTTCGGGTGTGCAAAAAGCACTAACACTTTCCTCATTTGAGATTATCCTTTAAAGTCTATTTTCTTATGTGATCCATCACAAAAAGGCTTGTTTTGACTAGCTCCGCATCTACAAAAAGCTGAAACTTTGTTCGTCTTTTTCGTTTCTCCAGAAGGTAATTTTACCTCAAGATTTCCATAGACCATTAAGGGGCCATTTGGAATTGCTTCTACAATTTGCTCAGAACTCGAATATTTATTTTCAGCTTTCTTTTCTTTAAAGTAATATCCCAAAGCACCACTGGGGCATTTTTGAACTTGGTTTACTATTTTTTCCGTAGTGGCTCCTGATACATTGATCCATGGTCTTGCTTTTACATCAAATACCTCAGGGAGTCCATTTACACATTTCTCTGAATGAATGCATTTGCTCGCTTCAAATGTGATGATTACCTCTCCGTTTGAGTATTCTTTGATTGATTGGTCCTCTTTCATGATTTTTTGTGGTTAAACTTCAAATTACCACAGATTGAAAGAATACTAAGCTAAAAAAACAAAAAAAGTGATCAAAAATTTTGATCACTTTTAAAGTAAAAGACCTAAAATAATACGTTCAAATTAGGAAGCCTTAAGATGGGAGTTAAGCAGGTCATGCCATTTATTAGCCATGACCCGTTCTCCCAATTGGCTTGTAAATAACTCACCATCGTAGATTTCGATGGTCCTAGCGAGGTGTTTTGGATCCTTGAAGTGCAGTTGGATTGCTAGATATTCGAGGATACTTCGCTTTTCTGAGCCCACGACCACAATTCTGTTTTTTTCTTGGATGCTGACTTTTGCAACTTCATTCAAATCAAAGACTGCTTGCTGAGGAAAATCGCCATATCTGAAATATATCAATTTGTTGTTCAGCTTGTCTAAGCCAAGAGTATAGTGTTTTCTCCATCTGTCCACCACAGTTGGGTTTACTCCGTGTTCTTTGTTCAACTCGTTAAATGAATAGGCATTTGCTTTTTCGGTACGTTTTGTCTTTAATGAATAAAGGGCAAAAGGAGCGATAAAACCTGTAATTAATAAAGTGGACAACGTAATGGTTGTCATATCAATAATTTGCATGAGTGTAGGTTTTTTTGATGAATTGATTTTAAAATAGCTGAGGGCTCAGCTGATGAAATCAATCAGACCTACCAGGGATAGAAAAAGTGAAGAAAAAGGGATTTAACATCAAAAAGGACAACAGTCTTTTTGAGATACTCTTGCAGTGAGAGTTCGGTTATTATAGTTCTCGAGAAGGTTTCCCAGCCGGAATTCAGCTTTCCAAAAAGCTGCCAGTCAATCTTAAAGCTTGGAATCTCAACGGAGAGATTTGTACTTGAGATTTCAATTTCAAAATCCTGCGAAAAATCAAAATTTGCTTGGATAGAAACTTGTTGATTTTTAATCTGAGAAACTTGATCAAAAGAAGAAACTGCTATCAATCCAATGATCCAACTAAGGGAAATCATAAGTATTGAGAGCAGTTTCTTCATTTTTATTTTTTGATTTCGCTAAGTTTCAAAAGAAAAAATAACAAAACCTACAAGCATGCGGTACTATTTTTTGAGCGTGAAAATTTCCAGATCAGTTGCCCCTGAAAGGATTGAAACCTTATTCCAAGGTTTGGTTGGGAATAGAAGAGCTGTGATCGTTAATTCCCCATCATTGACAAATAACTCGATCGAAGATGCATCGAGAAAAACCCGAACTTTCTCAGCTTTCCAACTCATTGGAGCACTAAAAGATGCTGCAAAATCTGGATGAAAATTGCCGTTTCCGGCTCTGGATCGATCTACAGAGACTAAGCCATTTTCCTTTGAAATAAGCACTTTTTCGCCTAGATCGTTGCTTAATTTTATAGCAAAGTTCTCTGATACATCGGCTATGATTTCTGAACTTTGAGATGGAAGGGCACTTTCTGAACCTGAAATTGAAAAGGATTTGGATCTTAAGCTTTCCATCTCCTTAACGGGACTGGTTTTTAGTAGCAAGGTGCCACTAATCTCAAATAAACTAAGCGTCCTAGGGATAGTCATCGCTGATCGCCAAGTTTCGGTAGGTACGTCTTGCGCATAAAGCCAATTACTCATCCAACCAATTAATACAGTTCGATCTTGGTCTATTGGTAGGTTATTCCAGGTTACTCCTGCATAATTATCTGGCCCATAATCCATCCAGCGTATCATTTGATCATCTGCTTTGAAAACGCCATCCTTAAACTCTCCGATAAAATATTGCGTGGCAGATCCTTTTTGTGGACCTCCAGGATTAATACTGACCAATAAAACCCATTTTCGGGATCCATCCGGACTGGTAAAAGGCAGTAGATCTGGACATTCCCACACTCCCCCATGTGCACCAATTCCTAGTCCAAATTCACTTTCGAAGGTCCAATCGATCAAGTTAGGAGAGCCATAAAACTGGATCCGATCAAGCACTGCTAAAGTCATTATCCACTGCTGAGTCCCATCCGAATTAGTGATCTGCCTTATTTTTGGATCTCGAAAATCTTTGATTCCTTGATTCGGGAGTACTGGATTGCCTGCATATTTGGTCCAAGTCCGTCCTTTATTTAAAGAATAGGCAATCGCCTGACTTTGATATTCCAAGCTACCGCTCCGCTCAGCAACCATGTCTTGATAGGTGAAAAATGCGACTAGCGGAGGATTAGTGATTGTGCCTAATCCAGAGTTGTTTTCTGAATCGAGAACTGCGCTTCCTGAGAAGATATAGCCAAGCGAATCTGGAGCTAGTGCTATTGGTAGATTTTCCCAGTGTAACAAATCCTTGGAGATTGCATGTCCCCAATGCATTGGGCCCCAAACAGTAGAATCTGGATAAAACTGATAAAAAAGATGGTATTCGCCATCTAAATAGATCAGACCATTAGGATCATTCATCCAACCAGTAGTGGGTGTGAAGTGATATTCAGGTCGGTACTTTTCACCAGATGAATCCTTAAAAACAATGGGTTCATTTTTTGTACAGCCATATAAGACTAGCGAAAGTAGAACTGTTAAAAATGGATTTATAAACTTCATCTCAATTAATTTTAATGCAATATATAGCTTGAATCCTCAAAAAAAGATAAAAATTGAAGCTAGACTATTTTTCTGTTTTTATTCTTTGCTAGGAATTGTAGATTTACACTTGATAATTAAATCATTGAATTTTTATGAAGGGAATTATTTTGGCTGGAGGATCCGGCACAAGACTTTATCCGTTAACGCTTGCTGTCAGCAAGCAATTAATGCCGGTTTATGATAAGCCGATGATCTATTATCCGCTATCAGTTTTGATGATGGCAGGAATCAGAGAGATTTTAATAATTACAACTCCGGAAGATTCGGAAGCTTTTCAACGACTTTTAGGAGACGGTTCTCAAGTAGGCTGTAGATTTGAATATGCGGTTCAGCCAAGTCCCGATGGTCTTGCTCAGGCCTTTATCATTGGAGCAGACTTTATTGGCAACGATAAAGTAGCTCTAGTCTTGGGAGATAATATCTTCTATGGCTCAGGTCTTCACCAAACACTTCAGGAAAACACTAATCCTCAGGGTGGGGTAGTTTTTGCTTATCATGTCAACGATCCAGAGCGATATGGTGTAGTTGCTTTCGATGAAAATCAAAAAGCAATCAGTATTGAAGAAAAGCCCGAAAACCCAAAATCAAACTATGCTGTTCCAGGACTTTATTTTTATGATAATAGCGTAGTGGAAATTGCTAAAAATATCAAGCCAAGTCCAAGAGGAGAATTGGAAATCACGGACATCAATAATGAATACTTGAAACAAGGAAAGTTGCACGTAGCCATTCTGAATCGAGGCACTGCCTGGTTGGATACTGGCACACATCAATCACTTTTACAAGCAGCTCAATTTGTCGAAGTTATCGAGGAGCGCCAAGGCTTGAAAATCGGATGTATTGAAGAAATTGCTTACCGAAATGGTTTTATAGGAAAAGAGCAATTGCTCGAAGCTGCAGATAAGCTCGGGAAAAGTGGATATGGAGGTTATCTACGAAAGTTGATTTAAAATAAAAGGGCTAAATCATTGACATTTAGCTTTTATTTTTTGTGATCGGGTGTATGTATTAATAGTTTTTCCCTCCTTTACTCTATTAAAGATTTAAGACTTTTTGAAAATTAAGATAAATCCTGAATTGGGCTAACATAATTCATCACTCTTCAAGTTAATTAACTAATATGAATGTACGCTAATTTGCCAGTAAGGGCATTTAGCATTTAACAAATGAGGTTCGAAACCTGCGTTTGGCGCACATCGGTCATCGGACACCTGTCACCCGTCTAGTAAAGCAAAGGAAATAAGGTTACTGGCAGAATTCCGTATAACCATATTAACTAATGTGATTTTGGCGTATTTAGGCTATTTCTTGATCAATTGCGCTAAACTGATTCGCAGAATTTGCCCCATGTTTGAAGCTTCTAAAAATTTATCATTTCCATAATGTTTAGCAAGCTCAAGCTTCAGGGAATTGACGTTGGAAGTCGGAGATATTCGATCATGTTCCATACATCTTATAATATCCTCAATACCTTTATTCGAAGAACGAAGACGATTCCCAATCAGAGCACGTTCCTCTTTTTGATACTGATGCATCGATTCGGGAGTGATGAATTTCATTCCCAATTGGATCAGGACATTATTTTCCTTAAAATATTGAGGTAGATAAATTGATTTTTTCCCTTCGTAAGACTGCTGATCAAAGTCAATCGCTCGGATCCGGTAATGGGTTTCCTCAAAATCCGGGGTGACATCGATGACAAAATTAGAAGAATGCATATCTCCAAGAAGTCGGACAAAGCAACGTTCGTTGAACTTCACAAACTCTTTTGCCAAACGAATAGGGTTCAAATGGGGATCCTGCATGTGGAGTCGCATAAATTTATCACCTGGGATTCCTGCTATATGCTCTTCAATTAAGGTGTCCTTGTGTACGAGGTAACTGATTCGATTTGGAGAAAGTAAGTGCTCCAACTCTAAGCCATAAAGTCGTGAAGCATCTGCATTTTTGATATAGAAATAATCGAAGTTATCATTGATTCGATTCACTATTCGTACACGAAAGGGTTGCGTATTCCCGTAAACACATAGGTCAATCCGATCTACGTAGAGATGCTCCATGACAGACATGTCACCGCCAGCCTTAAGTAAGGCATAGATTTTCTTGACATTCAGATGAATTTCTTCTCGATCCGATTGATCATAGAAAACAGTTTCCCAAAGGGTATCCTGATCTTTTGAATCGTAAAGTGCAATGGAGTTTGTATATCGAAGCAACTCATGGTAGTGAATAGGAATATCTACCTCTCTGGAGTATTTGATCAAATACCTCCTCAAGCCTGGACTGATCTTATAGATGATCTTCTTCTTACTGATTAGCGCCATGCTTAGAAATCTACGTGTTGACTCTTCTTTAGATTTCGATCAAAAATAAATGGTCCAAAAGGAAGCACACTGGCCATAAGTGCAAATAAGGTCCTACTAAAGCCCCATTTTAAACTTCGGGCGGTCGGAAAAACTAAGTAGATATACAAGAGAAAAAGCGCTCCATGTGCCCAGCCTATATAGGTTACTGCTTCAGGTATATCCATTGTATATTTCAATGGCATCGCGATAAATAGCAATAGCAGAAATGAAGTTCCTTCGATCAAACTGATCCATCGAAATCGTTTGGCCCATGCTGTTTGTTCGGGTGTCATGTGATTACTTTTTAGAAATGTTAAATAAAATCTTAAGTGAATTCCAAAGTTTAACCTTCAAATCCCGGTCTTCTGCGATCACACTTAGGGAATCTGCAAATAAATATTCGGTTTCTATTTCAGTGTGAATGGCATATTCTAGGGCTGGAAGAGCATTGATCGGATGTTTGATTCGACCAAATTTCAAGACTTTATGTGCATTTAAATCCATAAATTCTTCCAAACTTCTGCCTTCCAGATTTTTAGAGGAGATCATCCCAACCTCATTCATGGAATGATTAACAGCTTGGATCATTTTTACCATCATTTCCATCACTTCGTGAGCCAGCTCTTCTTCTTCATGAAGAATCAAAACTCCATTTTCGAAGTTGCCACGGATTAGTATAGGTTCTTTAGAAATCACTAAATCCTCAGCTGCTGGTTCCTGAACGATTGATGATTCAACGGGACTAACTGCTTTAGGAATTGAATTTTGAGGCTTTTCTTGAATTGGATTTGGATCTGACTTTCTCGAAAGCGGCTTGGATTCAAATTCCTCTTTTATGAGAAAAAGATCCTCTGTCAACACATATTGTAATTGCTGGATATTCATTTCTTCCATAGTGGAAAATTGCTCATAAATCACCTGAACACAAAAAAAGGCGAGGGTTTAATCTCGGCTTTTCTAGAAAATCTTGACTTTCTATTGATCAGCCTAGGTTAAAAATGCTTTTCAATTCCACGGCATCTTCTGGTTTCATTCGCTTGGCAAGTACCAATCGGAGCTGCCGTCTTCTCAGCGCTCCTTCATATTGCTCGATTTCCTCTTCTGTTTCCGGTACTACTTCTGGAACTTCGATTGGTTTTCCATTTTGATCCACTGCCACAAAAGTAAAATAGGCACGATGTGTCATCACTTTTTTATTTGCTGGAATATCTTCAGCAGTGACTTCGATGAAAACTTCCATCGAGGAATTAAAGGAGCGAGTTACCTTAGACATCAAGGTTACCACATTTCCTAAAGCGATTGGCTGCCTGAAAGAAATATTATCTGCTGAGGCAGTCACTACGATTCGATTGGAATGCTTTTGAGCAGCAATAGCCGCCACGATATCCAGCCAATGCATCAATTTACCCCCCATCAGGTTGTTGAGCGTATTGGTATCGTTAGGAAGTACCATTTCGGTCATGATCGTCGCAGATTCTTTTGCAAATTTCTTCTTAGCCATAGGTTTGTTATATTTTAGACAAAATTAAAAATTAAATTTTGATCGAAGATAGAATCGGTGCTTATTCAAAATAAAATTTGGGTTGTCGGTAACCAGTTTGGGGTTATCAGTTGTCGGTTGTGGGTCGCGGGGTTTTCAATCTTCTGAAGGAAGCTGTGAGACATCAGGCACAGGTCATTAGGCATCAACCATCTGGCATCGGTCACCGCTCATCCGACATCCAGAATCTTTCAATTCCATCCATCTTTTCCCAAAAGAGGGACAAAGGAAAATCCATCAAATTCCTCTCGATCTACTTCTTTAGATGATTTTTTAACTATTCGAACCATCGCTTGACGTTTTTTATCACCAACAGGGATTACCAGTATTCCGCCAACTTTCAGCTGCTGGATCAAAGCGTCTGGAACTACAGGCGCCCCTGCTGTAACAATGATTTTATCATAAGGGGCATGAGCTGGAATTCCGCTGGTACCATCCCCATAAAAAAGATGAAATTCAATTCCCAATCTCTTTAGAAATCGCTTGGTTCCTTCATATAGTTTATGTTGATATTCAATACTATATACATCAGCTCCAAGTAGATGGAGGATGCTGCCCTGATAACCCGAACCTGTGCCTATTTCCAAGATTTTATCACCTTCCTTTACATCAAGAAGTTCCGTTTGGAAAGCGACAGTATAAGGCTGGGAGATAGTTTGACCTTCTCCGATCGGGAAAGCTTTGTCTTCATAAGCATGAGAGATCAATGCCGAATCGAAGAAAAAATGTCTGGGTAAAGTATTAATTGCCTGAAGTACTCGTTCACTTTTGATTCCCTTTTCCCGTAGTAGTGCAATAAGTACTTTTCGTTTACCCTTATGAAGGTAGGTGTCTTCTAATTTTAGCAAGGGCATAGCTTAATTCTAATATGCGGTCGAAGATAGAAGAATATTTGGCTTAATTTGAACTCCAATGGTGCATTCTTGCTTAAGAATTGGAAATAGAATTTAAACAATCAACATGTTTACAGGAATAATTGAAGCTTCCGGAATCATCTCCGCTATCGTAACAGAAGGAACGAATGTACATTTTGATCTCAAATCGGCGCTAGCCAGCGAGTTGAAGATTGATCAGTCGCTTGCCCATGATGGGGTTTGCTTGACGGTCGTTCGAACTAGCCCAGAATCCTATCGAGTCACAGCTATCCATGAGACAATATCCAAAACCAATCTTGCAGAATGGAAAGTGGGTAAATCAGTAAATTTAGAGCGCTGCATGCCTGCAAATGGTAGATTTGACGGACATATTGTGCAGGGTCATGTGGATCAAACTGGAAAAGTGAAGTCAGTGATTGATCAAGGTGGATCTTGGCTTTTTGAGTTTGAGTTTGAAGGTCAATATGGAAATGTTACCGTAGAAAAAGGATCCATCACCATCAATGGGACTAGTTTGACTTGTTTTAATTCCGGACCGGGAAGATTTTCGGTAGCAATAATTCCGTACACTTACGAGCATACTAATTTTCACCAGTTGAAAATCGGTGATCTGGTCAACCTTGAGTTTGATATTCTCGGAAAGTATATTCAGCGGATCTTAAAAGGCTACAACGATTAATCTGGGAACTGCTTTTTAAACAAGAAATAATAGGGCTGAAGCATATGATGCTGAAAGACTTTTTCTTTGTTATTAGGAAACATCTTCAAGTACGATTCATCAGGTTGAAAGATTATGAATGTACCCGCTCTCGAATAGTGATTACTGGACACAAAAGGCGGGGATTCAAATTCAGGAAGTGTCTTTAATACTTGCTTCCCAACCATTTTTCCTAGATACTTTTGAAAATTCTTTTGAGATTTCTTCGTTGGCTTATCCAGTTTGTTGTAGATTTTTTTAAATACTATATTTTTAGGAAACTTTTGCTGTTTGATGAAACCTGATACATCTGAAAAAGGATTGGTTTGGCTGAAATCATTGACCGTTTGGATCGAAAAAGGTACCTCTGGAACCCAATCTGAAGGATTGACTATATTGAAAGCCCATCCACCCATAGTTCGATTTTCGAAATCATAGGCAAAAAAGAGGTTTCCTGGTTTGGGAGCAGCGGAGGCGTAGGTTTTGATTCGAAGCTTTTCACCCCAAGCATTCGCATTGTTCATCTTCATTAGCATAGCAGCCACTAAATAGGAAATAGCTCCACCTTGACTATGGCCTGTAATGATAAAGTCTCGGTAGCCTTTTTCAGTCAACTCCGCCATTTTAGGCAATAAAGACTCTGCTAAAGCTCCTGTAGAAAGCGTCCAACCTACATGGACAAAGGCTTTTGGATCTTGTGAAAAGCTGTAATCAAACGTATAATCGGTTCGAAATTTCATTTTTCCTTGCGCAGGTATCATTGCAGAGTAAAAATTTGCTAACCAAGAAGTAGGGTTTGGTACCGTCCCTCTAATGGAAAACACTGCAATTTTCTCAGACTCATTTACCCAGAGATACCATTTATTTTCTAAGCCTACTGTGGGCGACTCTGATTCCATTTGAAGGGTTGTTGGCTTCGGAATCCCTTTCGAGAAAGCTGTATCAGAGATGCTGTGGGCATAGACTCCCAAGATCTCCTTGTATTCATTTGGTTCAAAACCTGCTTTAAGCTGCCCAAAAGAATTGCCCGTAAAAAAAAGTAAGACAATAAGGATAAGTGTGCGTTGTTTCATTTTTATGTCAAAAAAGAAAAGCGACACTTTTCAAACTGTCGCTTTCAATTAATTTTGAGTGATTTAGTTTAGGGTAACGGCTTTCTTTCCGGTACTTTTTACTAGTCTGAATCCTACATTGGATGTGCCACTATCAAAAGACTGTCCCTGTCGGGCAGAAGGCCTATAATTCACGCAATAATTATCCGCACATAGGTAAGAACCACCTTTGATTACACGCTCCTTAGCATAAGGATTGTCTGGATTATAGCAAGGATTCATGCCGGCATCGAGCTTTAGAGCTTGGCCTGCGAGTCTAGCATATTTTAAGGCATCGTACCAATCGTCCGTTAGTTCCCAAACATTCCCAATCATATCATACAATCCAAAACTGTTTGGAGCGAAAGATTTCACCGGAGAAGTTCCATCGAAGCCATCCATTCCAAGATTTTCATTTGGAAAATTTCCTTGAAAAGTATTGGCTAGATATTGTCCATTAGGAGTGAGCTCATCTCCCCAAGCGAATCGCTTTCCATTTGCACCGCCACGCGCGGCAAATTCCCATTCTATTTCCGTAGGAAGTCGTTTTCCAGCCCAATCTGCATAAGCTTTGGCATCGTCATAGGAAATATGGACTACAGGATGATTTTCCTTTCCTTCAATTGTGCTTTCAGGCCCATCAGGATGTTTCCAATTGGCACCTTCAACCCAACTCCACCAAAGTGAGATATCTTGTGTTGGGACCTCGTAAGGAGGAGGCGTAAAAACCATCGATCCAGCTACTAAGACGGATTCATCTGGTTTTGGAGTTCCAGGAGGCAATTGCTGCTTCAAGAGTTCCCAATCTGGTTTTACTTCTGCAAGTGTGACATAGCCAGTTTCTTCTGCAAACTCAGCATACTCGGCATTGGTCACTTCATGTGTATCCATCCAGAAACCCAGAACTCCTAATTCCACAGCTGGTTTTTCTGCAGCGTATGCATCCATTTCGTTGGTACCCATAACAAATTCTCCACCTGGAATCCAGATCATTCCTTCTTCTTTATCAGAAGGTTCTTCTTGAGAAGCAATAATCATCTTCTCTTCATCCAAGGATTCTGATTGTGGTTTTGAATTACAGGAAATGATCGATGAGCTCAAAAAAAGAAGTGCAAGAATCGAATTTGATTTAGACATAGTTTGGTACTTGTTTTTCTAAAAGTAAAGCATTCTCTCAAATATTGGAAGTTGAATAACTTTAGTCTTGTAGAAATCGGATGATTATGGGCAAAAAATATTTCTTAATTGTTGCTTCTGGAATGGAGAAAAATAGAATTCGCGTGTTCAAATCTGAAGAATCCATACAAATTGAAAATTGGCTAGCAAAATAAAGGTCTAAGTCCGAAGACCTGCCTACTCAAGGTAAGTTTGAATTTTGCTATATTTTCTTTGCGTTTCTCAGCGAAACCTTCGATACCTTTACGGTTGAAAAAAAAAGCGGCCTAAGCCGCTTTTATCATCCTTCTGCAACAGCAGATGCAGCATGTAATTTTCCAAGTTCCTGATCAATGGTCCAGAGCCCGATTCCAGCCTCACCGATGATTTCGAAGAGCTCCAATGCTCTTCTCGACATAGTTTCTTCTTCTCGCTGCTCATTCACATACCATTGCATAAAGCTGAAGGTTGCAAAGTCCTTTGAAGAAAATGCGTGATCGACAATATTATTGATTGATTTGGTCACGTTGATTTCGTGCTCAAGGATCAATTCGAAAACTTCTCGAAGGGAATTGAAATTATGTCTAATTCCAGTGATTTCAGGCTGAATAGCATGTCCTCCAGCTTCGTTGATATATAAGAAGATCTTCATCATGTGCATCCGCTCTTCATCTGCATGGGTGTAAAGATATTTTGAAGCATTCTCATAGCCCATCATGTGACACCAAGACGCCATTGATAGATAATACGCGGAAGATTTGCCCTCCATTTCTACCTGCTGATTCAATAATTGTTCTGTATCCTCTAATAGTGAACGCCGTAGCGTTACGATTTCTTTCTGTGTCATAGTCTTTGCAATTTCAAATCAAACCTTAAACATAAAGCTTATAGTTCCTAGCAATGCCCATTTCAATCAATTTGGAATTGATTTAATTAAGTTTTTATCTAGAAAGCGGAGATGGGAATACTGCCAAACTTTCCTCGCCATTTTCTGCTACCGATTGGACAGCAAAGAAATAATTGTCTTTCGAGTATGGAAGGGTTAAGGTAGTTTCAGTGGTGAAAAACTTCCGTTCCCACATTCCTGAGGATGTTTCTCTCATTAGAATGTAATATCCTTTTACCTTCCCGATTTTTGGTGCTTTCCAGAGCAAAATAGATTTATTTGTCAAGCCTCTAACATCAATCTGTACTTCCTCAGGAACTCCAGCGGAATTTGCCAATGAATTTAATGAGGCCAAATTAACAGCGGAGACTTTTCTTAAGTATTCGAAATCCATAAATTCAGGAAGGTCTCCGTATTGGATTCCATTTTCTACCCTGACATTTTCATGCTGATGGTAGAAATTTTCGTTCATTTCAGACATTCGAACAGCTGTAAAGCCATTTCTGGCAAAAGCAGTCTGATCGCCGCCTCTTAAGTATCGGTCAGCTCTATAAATCAACTTCACTTCAAACTGATCAACGTAGCGCTCGCCCACTTCTTTGATATATCGAGCAAGTTGCCGTGATCTGCTGTCATTTTCAGCATTGGTATACGCTCTAATTCTAGACATTTGCTCTGTTTCAAAAGCAGGAATGGTCTCAGAAAATACGCGCATTTTGAGATTATCCGAAATCAATGTTTCGGATGAATTGCTATTGCCAACGATATCATTATTTAAAACACCGGCTATGTTCCAGCCCATTTCTTTAGCCTTGTCTGCTAAGTAAGTTGCCCCCTTAAGCCCTTCTTCCTCACCTGTAAATGCAACAAAAAGTATCGTAGCAGAAAACTCTTTTTTAGCTAAAATACGCGCAATTTCGATTACAGCAGCTGTTCCCGAGCCATCATCATTGGCTCCCGGAGCGATGCCATCTGCATCCATTACATCTTTATTCCTTGAATCCATATGACCAGAGATCACGAAAATCCGATCATCGTTTGGATTTGTGCCTTTCAAAGTGGCAATTACATTCGCAGCTTGTGAATCTTTTAGAATCCTTCTTGCATCTGCTGGAATGGTAAATTTTTCGATTTCGGCAGTCATCCTTCCACCAGATTGCTTCGCAAATTCATTGAATTTTTTCAGCACATAATTCTGAGCTGCCGGCATTCCATTTTCCGCATCGGTGTTTAAGGTGTGACGCGAAGTGAATGCAGCCAGAGTTCGAACGTAGTTTTCTAAGGAATCAGAAGAAACTTCCAATACCAGCTTCTCGAGTTCTGGATTTCTATGCGTAATAGTTTGGGAGAAAAGCGGTAAAGAAGCTACCGCAAGGAGAAGAGTAAGTAATTTTTTATACATCGTTGGGTATGATTTATTCGATTCGGTTAAATTTATCGGATATACTTATAAGCGTAATCAAATTTTACATGAATAACATTCAAAAACCTAAAGAAGGCGAATACCCTAATTATTTTAATAAATACCTCGCACTTAATTCTGATGAATCTTTCGAAGATCAGATTCAGATGCAAATTGAATATTGTGTTAGCTTTTTTGAAGCGAAAGGAAAAGCTTGGGCTGATAAAGCATATGCAGAAGGTAAATGGACTCCAAAAGAAGTTTTGGGGCATGTTATTGACACGGAGCGCATCATGACTTTCAGAGCACTTTGTTTTGCAAGAGGTGAGAAATCTCCTTTACCTGGGTTTGATCAAGATCAATACGTGCTAAATGCACAATTCGGGCAAGTAGCGATTGAGGATTTATTGGAGGATTTTAAAATTCAACGCCTGGCGCTGCTTTCTTTGATCAAAACACTTCCTGAAGATTCTTTAACTACTATCGGTCAGGCAAGCGAAAACCCCATTAGCCCAAGAGCACTATTCTGGATCATTCCGAGCCACTTTGAACATCACATGACCATATTTAAAGAGCGCTACTAAAATGAAAATTTCAATAGTTACGGTGGACGCCTTTTCTGCCAGCCCATTTTCAGGGAATCCCGCAGGAGTATGCTTGTTGGAGAATTCTCTTTCCAAATCACAAATGCAAGCCATCGCCATGGAAATGAATCTCTCAGAAACGGCTTTTGTGGAGCGTACACCAACTGTGGGAGTTTTTGGTTTGCGTTGGTTTACGCCAACTCTAGAGATAGATCTTTGTGGTCATGCGACTTTAGCTTCTTCCTATTGGATGTTTGAGTCGGGTTGGGCTTCGGCCGATCAAACTATTCGATTTCAAACGTTGAGTGGGGAATTACGAGTAAGAAAAGACCGAGACTTACTTGAAATGAATTTCCCTTTGATACCTACTTATGAAGAAGCTCACCCGTTCTTTAAGGTTAGGTTTATGGATAAAAAAATAGTCCGTTCTGCACAGTTGAGGAAGAATTGGATCTTTGAACTTGAAACTGCCGAGGAAATAGAAAGCTTGGTGCCTGATTTTGATTTGATCGCGAAGCACAGTGAGGAAGGGATAATTGTCACGGCATCGGGAAAGAATTCATTTGATATTTACAGTAGGTTTTTTGGACCTAATGTTGGTGTTCCGGAAGATCCGGTAACTGGGTTTGCACATTGCGCCCTGATGGATTATTGGAATAGGCATTCTGGAAAAACGTTGTTAAAGGCTTATCAAGCCAGTAAAAGAGGAGGGGAGCTGCATCTAGAAAAGCTTGATGATCGAGTGATTATTAAAGGAAAAGCGGTAAAAGTCTTAGAAGGAATTATTCAATTCTAGAATAAAATGGAAAATAGTATTCATAATAGAAGGAGGCATGTAAAAACTGCTTTCAAATCATTCACTAATTATTGGTTGACCGACGCCAGTTTTGGGATTCTTTTGCTTTTATTGATTTTTACGGTATTTGTGCTCCCGATTCTTATAGAATATGGGCAATTCCATTCCATCTTTGTCAATACCGTTTTCCTATTTTTATTCTTTACAGGAATCTGGTCTTCTAAAAATAATACTTTAATTCTTATTACATCTGCGCTTTTCTTCGCGCAGCTGGGGCTTCGAATACTCAGATTCTCTGATTGGGATTTTGAATTTTACCTTTCAGAGCGAATTGTTGGGATCTTGAATATGATGGTTTTTATTCTGCTGAATATCAAATTGTTGTTTCGAGATTCACAGATCAATATCTATCGTATAATTGGAGCTATCAACGTGTATTTATTAGTGGCAATATTAGGTGCCTTTGTATTTGAGATTATTCATTTGATGACAGGCTCTAGTATATCTGGCAGTCCGGATTTGGTTGGACTGGACGAGGATTATGCTTATTACATTTATTTCAGTTTGGTTTCACTCACCACGGTTGGATTTGGAGATTTGTACCCAGTTCAAATCATGGCAAAGATGCTTTCTGTTTTTCTGTCCACCATTGGAATTCTTTATCCTGCAGTCGTGATAGCCAAATTGGTCAGCGGGAGTCAAGTGAGAAGTACCCAATGAATCCATTGGTGTAATATTTATATCAGAATGAATTTCATCCTTTAGATTGAAATCATAAAAAGAAAAACATGATGAAAAAATTTTACGTGCTCTTTGTAGCTACCTTATTTTCTCTAACCTTAGTTCAAGGACAGATTGAGCGAAAAATTGAAGTTGAGTCAAAAGTCACTACAACTCATGAGACCACCATAAAAGGTAAAAAAGTGCCTTATCGGGCTACAGCAGGCACCCAGCCGGTTTGGGATGAAAAAGGCGAGCCAATCGCATCGCTTTTCTATACCTTCTACGAGCGAACAGATATCTCTGATAAAACCACCAGACCATTGGTGATTTCCTTTAATGGCGGACCTGGATCCGCTTCGATTTGGATGCATTTGGCTTATACCGGTCCAGTGGTTCTGAAAATCGACGATGAAGGCTATCCAGTCCAGCCTTATGGTACCAAATCAAATCCGCATTCAATTCTTGACGTGGCAGACATTGTCTATATCGATCCCGTGAATACCGGTTATTCTAGAATTACCAATTCTGAAACTCCTAGAACGACATTTTTTGGAATCAACCCGGATATTAAATACCTCGCAGACTGGGTAAATACCTTCGTGACTCGTCAGAACAGATGGGCTTCGCCAAAGTATTTGATAGGAGAGAGTTATGGTACGACGCGTGTGGCAGGTTTGGTTGCACAACTTCAGAATTCTCATTGGATGTATTTTAATGGGGTAATCTTAGTTTCACCTACAGATATGGGGATCGACCGAGATGGCCCAGTGAAAATGGCAAACTACCTTCCGTACTTTACGGCAACAGCTTGGTATCATAAGCAATTACCAGCTGATCTTCAAAGCAAGGATTTGGATGTAATTCTACCTGAAGCTGAAGATTTTGCAATGAATGAATTACTCCCAGCAATGGTGAAAGGTGGAAGTCTTTCAGATTCTGAACGGGATGCTGTAGCGGCTAAAATGGCTCGCTATGCTGGTATCAGTAAAGAAGTTGTGCTTTCGTATAATTTAATGGTTCCGACCAGTTTCTTTTGGAAAGAATTACTTCGCAAAGAAGGATTAACAATAGGTCGTCTAGATAGTAGATACCGTGGATTAGATCGAATGGATGCTGGAGATCGCTATGATTTTGATCCTGCTTTGACTTCTTGGAATCATGCTTTTGCCCCGGCATTTAATATTTATGCTAAAAATGTTTTGAACTATCAGACAGATTTGACTTACAATCTTTTTGGACCAGTTTCGCCTTGGGATCGCTCCAATGAAACCACAGGCTACGATTTGGGTACTGCCATGCGACAAAATCCTTACCTAAATGTGATGATCCAATCTGGCTATTTTGATGGTGGTACGGATTATTTTAATGCAAAATATAGCCTTCGTCATATCGACCCAACTGGAAAAATGAAGGACAGAACTTTCTTCAAAGGTTATCGAAGCGGTCACATGATGTACCTGCGTGCTGAGGATTTAGCGACCTCCAATGAGGATATTCGACAGTTTATTGAGAATTCTAAAGTTGCTCCGGGAATGCCTGCGAAGTATTGATTGAGAAAAAAGATTTTAGTAGCAAGAAACAAGATATTAAAATCAAGAAACTCAGAGTGTCTTGAACAAAGAATCAAGAGCGGAGAGCTAAGAGAATAGAGTTTAGTGCCTCTTTCCAAGTCTAAAGTGCTGAGAGATCCGTTCAACCCTGAAATGCTTACTGTGGAGTGGGTTTAACTTTCCCAAAACCCTCGTTGAAGCTTACTTTATCGGGGGTTTTTGTGAAAAAAGGGTGGTAGCAATTAATTGTAGGCAAGCTTTTAGGCTTTCAAGAATTGAGATTTGAAGCTTTCAAAGTCCTTTATTTCTATATTTCCAAGGAATTCACCTAGCGTTTTATAAACGTCTTTTGGCTTTTTGCCTGACTCCCGAATGGTTCTGATCGAAGTGGATCCGTCTGATTTAGATAGTTTTTTCTTTTTGGGCCCCTTTAAAACTGGATGATGAAAAAACGTGATATTCTGGAATTCTGACTTAAAAAGTTTTTCAGCTAGTGCAAGCTGAGCCAAAGATGAGCTATATAAATCCTGTCCCCTGACGATGAAATCGACCCCAAAAAGGAGGTCATCAATCAAGGAAGTAAGCTGATAAGCAGGTTGAAGGTCTTTTTTCCGTAAAATTGAGAATGCAATATCGGTCGGTAAAACTAATGAGGTATTGAGCTGATTAGGATAGGATTTTAATTTGACAAAATCAGTTTCCAAAGCATTAAAGCGCCAAGCGACTTCCTTTCGATCCAAGGGAATTCGACGATCTTGGCAATGACCTAAATAGTAACCGCTAGAATCCATTTCTTGGATTTTTTTGCGGGAGCAATCACAAGCAAATACTAGCTTTTTTTCACTCAATTCAGCAAGTCCTATCTGATACTGTTCCATTCGATGAACTTGAGACCATTCATTTTCAAATTCCTTGAGATTTTTGGGTCCTAGATCGTAGCTAAGTTCCATGAAATCCAATGTGTCAAATATGTCTTGTACATATTCTTCCCGATAGCGCTCCTGATCTAGATCATCGATTCGAAGCAGGATTTTTGCGTCATGCTTTTCAGCCAAAACTTTGGTCAGCAAAAAGGAATATAAATTTCCAAGATGTAAAAATCCACTTGGTGTAGGAGCAAAACGGGTAAGTTTGAAATTCATTTCTCGAAATTAGGTAGATTAAAGAAAATTAGAACTATGAAGAAGCAGTACCTTTTTTTATTCTCCCTGATTACTTTCGCGTGCGAAAAGCCTTCGAATCAATTGACAGGTCCTGAACTGATCCAAAAATCTATTGAATTTCATGATCCAAATCAGGTATGGCCTAAGTTAAAAGCCACATTCACATTTACTGACAGTTTGCCCACTCCTCGAGAATCCAGATCCTATTCGGTCAGCTTGGAGAATAAATTGTCCAAAATGGTCTATCGAAATCAAGACTTGAATTACATCGTTTGGTATGACTCGGTTCAAGTTTTCAATGGAGAAATAGAAAATGAGCGCGCTATCCGGATGCGAGACTATTATACCTACCTCTGGGGACTCCCCATGAAGCTTAATGACCCGGGAACTCAAATTGATCAAAAAGTGGGGAAAGAGGAATTGAATGGTAAAAGTTATTTGGTAGCTCGGGTGCCTTACGAAAAAGACATTTGGTATTTCTATATCGATCCGGAAACGTTCCAAATGGAAGCTTATAAATTCTATCAAGATGAGCCTAATCAGAAGGGAGAGATTATCTATTTAGCTGGTTTAAGAGAGTATAAGGGATTAACGATCCCCGCAAATCGATCTTGGTATCGAACAGAAAATGATGAGTTTCTTGGCACAGATCAATTGCTTAGAATAGAATAAGCCAATATTATGGAGTTAACTTACTTAAGGTTCTTTAACTGACAATACTTTCTTTGGTAGTCGAAACCCCATAATTTTCGGGCAGATGAAAAAATGGGTTCTGGGATTTTTCTTTTTACTTCATGCTAGTTTGGCTTTTGGCCAATTGTCATATTCAGGAAACGTGCTGGATGCTTCGGATAAGAAGTATTTGGAAGGAGTTTTTGTCGAGGTGATCGGTTCGTCGGAAAATGATTCGACTAATTCGAGAGGCTATTTTAACTTGAAAGCTCGACCTGGCGACAGCTTAAGAATCACTTTCCCAGGATTTTTAGATCAGAAGATTATACTTAGCGCTGATCGTTATATACAAATTCAGATTCAAGATCGGGCAAGATTTCTCCCAACATTTGAGGTGAAATCCGAGCCTTATGCCTTTCGATTCAAAGACGGGAAACTTACCGTCATTGACCCAAATGAGGTGAGGGAGAAATCTCCAAAAGGCCAAGTTACTGCGGGTCCTTCAGGTTCTCCAAATGGTGGATTTGCAGTTTATGGAGCAATTTCTTATTTCACTAAAAAGGCCAGATTAGCTCGTGAATATGAAAAAAAGCAAGAATGGGATAGACGAAGAGCGGGATATTATGCGATTATTGAATCAGATTCAGTTAGGAGGAACCTGATGATCAAATACCAGCTAGTTCGTCCTCAATGGGATAAATTAGTGATTCGGTACAATGAAGGAAATGCCTATCATGAGTTTTTAGACTGGCCAAAAGATCGAGTCTATGTCCACTTCAATTCTTTTATTACCAGAGAAAAAGATTGGATTTATTAAGATTTCCGCTTGAAGGACCAAGTCACATAGAATCTTGCTACTTCTTCACCAGAAGGACTTTTTCCACTTGAGACCATCATCAATTGTCCGGTTCCATTGACTTCCATGCGCTCGATTAGTTCGAATAATTCGAGTCCCTGATTACAAGTGAAGGTTATTTTCTCATTTGCCTTCTTGAAATATTCAGCTCGAAAATCTACTACCAGCATGGAGAATTTTCCTCTGCCTGCTAAAGCCAACTGACAAAGTGCCCCGGTGCTGAGTTCGGCAGCTCCTGCCATCGCAGCAAAATAAATAGACTTAAAAGGGTTTTGGGATCGCCAGAAATAAGGAATAGTGACTGCGCATTTTTCAGTTGAAAGAGTCTTGATTCGTAATCTCCAAAAAATGGCTGAGGGAAGCTTAGCAAGCATCGCAAACCAAAAAACCATAGGATTGCACATCTTCTTTTGATAGTCAATCGCTTTTGCATTCAGGGTGATTTGAGTTTGGGTAGTATCCATAGCTTTACATTTAAAACTAAAAATAAAGAAAAAATGGTTCTGGTATTCTATTTGAACGCCACAAAGAAATAACTATTTACCATGAAAAAGATTGTCACTTTTCTAGTCTTAGGATTGCTGCTCTATGCCTGCTCTAAAGTTCCATTGACAGGAAGATTTCGAATCGATGCAGTTTCAGATTCTGAAATAATGCCACTAGTCAATGAGCAATACAGCCAAGTACTAAAAGAAGAAAAAGTAGTCACGAATACTACTCAAGGTCAGGCTGTGGTGCAGGTTGGTAAACGAATGGCCGCCGCTGTTGAGAAATTTTTGATCCAAGAAGGTTATCCTGAAATTGCCCAGTCCTTCGATTGGCAATTCAATTTGATTCAAAGTGACCAAGTTAATGCTTGGTGTATGCCAGGAGGGAAGGTGGCTTTTTACACTGGAATTATGCCTATTACCCAAGATGATACTGGAATAGCCGTGGTAATGGGGCATGAAATTGCTCATGCTGTCGCAGCCCACTCCAGAGAGCGAATGTCAAATGGATTGGTCGCTAATTTTGGAATCAGTATGGTGACCTCCGCAATCGGTCAAAATCCAACCTTAACGCAATCTATCTTTATGCAATCAGTTGGTTTGGGAAGTGAACTGGGAATGCTTAGTTTCTCTAGAAAACATGAATTAGAGGCGGATGAGTTAGGACTTATTTTTATGGCTATAGCGGGATATGATCCTCGACAGGCTCCTGTTTTTTGGGAAAGAATGTCCGCAAATGGAGACGCAGCG
>JBLGAM010000028.1:0-32319 GCA_047612305.1 Planctomycetota bacterium
AAATTTTATTTCTGGATTTATCATTGACAAAGTTCTTTGCAACTTTCATCAATTGCAACTCAATTTTTGAAGCCATAAATGCCTCATTTAAAAGTGGCGGGCAAGATACCGACGCACAATTGATTGCAAAGTGAATCCGAGGTTCCTCAAATTCTTTCCTCAAGATCGAATGTTCGATCTCATCTAAGCTGGATTCTTGATCCCCAATTTTGAAGAATTTATAATGCCATACATCTTTAATCAAGGGAATTTTCAAAGCTGGCCCTAGATCTTTTATACTTTTTACCGGATAATTTTGAACTATCAACGATACGGTAAAGGCATTGTAAGCATTAATCCAGTAGGCCAACTGCTCATCTTTTGACCATGTTTTTCGGTCAGGTGCATTCGCACTTATGGTTTTCAAGTAAGCTTCTAATTTAGATTTATCTTTTATGAAGCCTTTATAATTAACGATACCCGTGGGGCTGACGTGGGCCTTTAGTAACTGATTCCAAGGCTCGTGATTAGGAGGGGTTGTTCCAGCCATTCCCGGGACTGAATTTTGACATGAGACTATCACTATCGTGGTAAGAACTAATAGAATGCGCGTAAAATATTTCATAAGATGGATTGTTTGGCCTGATTTACGTAGCTAAGTAAAATTTGGATGAATTGAATTTCCTTCTAGTCGGGAAGCAGACAGAAATCAGTGAATTAATAGACTTTTTCGCCCTTTTCGAGCCAAATTCCCCAAGTTCTTGAATAGGTATGGACTTGAACGGTTTGCTTACCATTTTGGAAAAGTGGCATTGACTCATTGGACCATTGTATGATCCCTCCATAGAGATTATATACTTTAGTAAAGCCGGCGGCAGTCAATTTTTTGCCAATATCTTGAGATCTAGCTCCAACGGTACAGTAAACTAATACAGGTTTATTTTTATCCAATTCAGACAGCGCTTCCATTTTGAATGTGTCAAATCCAACCCATTTCGCCCCTTTTAAGTGGCTGACTTCGAACTCTTCTTTTTCTCGTGTGTCTAAAATTTGGAAATTGGATAAATCAGAAAATTCTGCTGGACTAACTGTCGGTAAATCAGAATCGTAAAGGGTGCTTAGTAGAGTTTTGTAAGCAAAAGATTGAGCCTTAGACTGAATAGGCAAAACGCAGCTAACAGCTACTATCAAAAAAATCCGAAAATAAAGGATAAGGCTCGATCTCATAATAGGACAACTCATTCCAAAGAAATGCAGTTCGGATCAGGCATATAAATCTGATAACCTAGATAATCCTCTTCTATTCTTAATAGTATTTTTTTTTCTTGGAGATCAATCAAATCATCTTTTTTGCATTCTGAAAGCAGCCGAATTACTGACTCAATGGCAGTCCCAACCATTCCTGCTATTTCTTCTCGACCTAAGATCAGATCGATTCGTACGTTTCCTGATCCTTCTACTCCAAAGGAAGTCACCAACTGGAGCAAAACGTAGGCAAGTCACTCTCGAATACTCTTTTTATTAGCATCTGTAAGCTTAGACTCCATCACTCCTATCTCATGACTAAGCTCGTTGGTGATCCGTTTGAAAAATGGCGTATTACTGAACAAGGCGGATAGAAATGACTCTTTCGGAATAAAACAGATTTTAGCGTCTTCCACGATCATTGGCAAATTAGTATAATTCTCTTCACCTACCAATGTAGAATACCTTAAGAAATCTCCTTCTTTAGCCAAATGAATGATTTGTTCTTTTCCATTTGAAGCAATTTTATAGACTTTCACCACGCCTGAATTAATACAAAAATCCCAAGTGGCTTTGTGCCTTTATAATATAGTATCTGTCCTTTCTTATGTGAAATCAAGTTTTTATTTTCTGAAATATTGCAGATATGAACCTCCGAAAGCATGGAATGCTTTCGACTTGAGCATAATTCGCACGGCATATTGGCAATCATATTTCCCATGATACAATAGAGTTTTAAGTATTTACTAGAATTTTAAGTATTAATTTAAATAAATAAAACGCTAATGAAAATCATTAAAACAGCTATCAAATTGGAGCAGAAGGACAACTTTTTATTTGAACAAATCGATTTTCTTCAGATTTGTACCAAAGGAAAATATGCGCTAGGCCATTACTCAAAATTAAAAACTCGCTCTTGATCTCTTGATGATAAACACTTGCTTGTTCCATTGTCTTTTGAGAAATCCTTACCTCTGGAGCTTTGCATTCGATAAGTAAATAAGGTTTTCCTACCCTATCCAATGTCACCAAGTCCGTTCGTTTCTGAAGCTGGTTATACTTCATTCCCTTTTCCAATGCAATTAAGCCTCTTGGGTATTTCAGATGATTGATTAAAAAATTAATCCAATGCTGCCTTACCCATTCCTCAGGTGTGAGAATAAGGCTCTTTTTACGAATTGAATCTACAATCCAAAGTTTACCCTCTTTTTTTATCAAATTCGGATCAAAAGAAGGAAGGTTCAAGGAAGGTAATGGGATTAGTTCTTCATTGGAATCCATATCCAAAGATGATGAAAAACGGTCAATCGAAGCTTAAATAGGGTTCGATTTTATCAATCCATTCTGGCTTAAAAATTTTAATTTTTTTCAAATCAGTAATTGAGAAATAGCTTCCGTGCTGTTTTCTATACGCAATCAATACTTTAGCCTCGCTATAGGAAATGTATGGATGTGCAGAGACCTCTTCGATCTCGGCACTATTAATTAAAATTCTCTTGGTAATCGTGGGCGTGAAATCAAAGTAATTCCAAATCTCCTGAATAGTCTCAGGTTTAAGCCCATAGATTTCTGAGAATTGATTTATAGAATAAAAACCACCTAGTCGCTCCCGATATTTAATTATTCTACCCCCTAGCCCAATACCAATTCCTGGCACAATCTGCAGTACTACCGAGTCTGCATCCACAAAATCCATTTTTATAAGATTCTCTGTCTTTTTAGATAAAGCGGTTTTGGATACGGTATCTGCCAAATTGAAAAGTGGATTTGGAGAAGACTGTAAGTTGATATCAAGCGATTCGAGGCTATCGAGTTGGGATTGATAATTTTTAAAAAAATCATCTCTCGTCACTTTTCGGAAAGATTCAATAAAATATGGCGATGCTGCCACCAGCAAAAGTAAGGGAGTTAGTAATAAAAAACCTCTCGATTCCTTGTTAGAGAATCCGAGGCTTGTTTTAAGCCAATAAAAAAATCTCTTTCTCATAAAAAATGTCTGATAGTTTTTTTCAATAACGGATAAGTTAAGAATATTGGCTTTGTATTTCAATAGTCCCGATATTTGCATAAGATTAAAATAATTTATTTAGAGCGATTCCAAATTGATAAATGTCTGGGTGAATTGAACCCTTCCCAAGTCATTGTCTGTTAAATTTGGAAATCCACTTGAGGTACAATGCAGATTAAGTTTAGATCATTAAGTATTTCTCATAAGAATGCGCCTGTAAAAATCAGAGAGACTCTCTCTCTGGATGAAAAGGCTATTCACAGTATCCTACTAAAGCTGAAGGATTTTTTCAGTTTGGGTGATGCTATGATCCTATCTACTTGTAATCGAACAGAAGTCTATTATAGCCATGAGTTAGATTTGAGCAGGGAGATTATCAAGCTCATCGGATTAGAAAAAGGACTTCCAGAAATTATCAATTACCTCGAATATTTTGAGATTTTCAATTTAGATCGACCAGCAATCACTCATTTATTTAGAGTTTCTATGGGCCTAGAAGCTCAGGTAGTTGGAGACATTCAGATTTCGAACCAAGTGAAGCGGGCTTACCAAGCATCGGCTGATTTGAATATGGCAGGACCTTTTCTTCACAGATTGATGCATGCCATATTCTTCACCAATAAACGTGTGGTTCAAGAGACTGCTTTTAGAGATGGGGCAGCGTCTTTATCTTATGCTACGATTGAATTAATTGAAAGCCTTACCTCAAATACTTTTCAGCCCCGGATTTTGTTGATCGGAGTAGGAGAAATCGGAGAAGATGTGGCTAAGAATATGGTTCACCTTCCTGATGCGAAAGTTAAAATCACGAATCGTACGCTTGCCAAAGCAGATCAAATAGCATCTGAATTGGGATTTGAAGTCGTTCCATTCGAAAATTGCTTAGAAGCCATGAAAGAAGCAGATGTGATCGTTTGCTCTATTCAAAAGTCAGAACCTTTTATCACGAAAGCCATTGTTAATGAATTTGACATTAAAAGTTACAAACTTTTTGTAGATCTTTCGGTGCCAAGAAGCGTCGAAACTAGCGTTGAAGATGTACCAGGCGTGATTTTATACAACGTAGATAATATTAAGAGTAAGGCTTCGGCCACCTTGGAGAAGCGACTTGCCGCCGTCCCGATAGTGGAGGCTATTATTGCTGAGAGTATTGAGGATTTTTATAATTGGAAAAAAGAAATGTTAGTCTCTCCGACTATAAACAAATTGAAGTCTACGCTAGAGCAGATTCGAAAAGAAGAAATGGCAAGATTTCTGAAAAATTCTGATTCCACAGAATTTGCGGTGATTGATAAAATCACAAAAAGCATGATGCAGAAAATCTTGAAAGTGCCAGTCGTACAACTCAGAGCTGCTTGTCAGCGTGATCAAGCAGAGGAAATGATTGAATTTATATCTGATTTATTCAACTTAGATAAAGTAAAGTCTGATCATTAATATATTACACCACATTAAAAATGACCAAAGGACTATATTATTCTTTGGTCATTTTATCTTTAGGCGTATTTTAAAATTCCCTCAATGAAAAGAAGCATCAAAAGTTGCTTGTTCCTTTTAATTTCCTCTTGTTTTTATTCATTTGCCCAGGCTCAAACTTGGGAAGTATATAATTCAAAATTCGCACTTCAATCGAGATTAATTTATGATCAAATAGATATTTTGGGAGAGTCAGTTCGAATAGGGACAATTAATGGAGACCTTTTTTTACTGGCTCAAGATCTCAGCCCCTCCCTCAAGCTTGACGGGGAAGCAGTTTATCAGTATTTAGCCCCTTGGATTTTAATGAAAGGGCCTAACGGCATAGGAGCTTACCATGAATATGGGCAAAAGGTATTACCACTGGCCTATGATGAGATCTCCACATACTTCAACTATTTGCTTGCTAGAAAGGAGAAAGAATACTGGGTTTATGAGAGAGGGAAAAATAGAATCACTTCGATTGGTGAATTCGATGAAGCCAAATTCACAAAGTTTGGATTACTCATCGCTCGGTCTGGTTCCTCATATTATTTACCACTTTCCAAAAACCCTGAAAAGGTCTTCAGCTTATTGATAGACAATGATGGTAGATATGTTTTGGCCAAAGAAGATTCAGGATATGGACTTATCAATCTGGAGGGTGATTATGTACTGGATCCAATCATTGAAAAACTCGAGCATACGACTGGAAATTTCTTCTACGGCTATAATGAAAGCCAGTATTTGTTGATCGAAGGAAATGATATTAAATCAAATATCCGATATAATTCATTTCACAAAATCACTTACGAAAATGATATTCTTTTGGAGTATATCTACGGAAAACTCCGTAGAGTCATGGAAGAAGATGGGATTCTTCTTGATTCGGTAGGTATAGAATCAGTCCAACTTGCGGGCAAAAATATTTACAATGTAAAATTCAGAGGGGATAAAATAGGTCTATTGGGTAAGAAAGGCTGGCTGGTAAAACCTACTACACAGGCAGATCAAATCAAGTTTGGAGGCGAGAAGCTTTTCCCTGCTCAATCAAAAGGGCAAACTGGTTTTATGAACCCTACTGGAAATTGGGTGATTCAGCCAATTTATAGAGAAGTGACTGAGTTCTCGGATCAAATCGCGGCTGTGAAAAATAGTGAAGGCTGGAATTTGATTAATCCCGCAGGAGAAATGATTTCCTCTTCCACTTGGGAATCTGTGAAACCTTTTAAAAATGGGGTTGGGATAGTAAGGAATTTAGGAAAATATTACTTGATGAATAAGTCAGGGCAAATTTTAACAAGCGAAGGTTTTGAAAATATTTCCAGAACGAGGGACGATAATTTCTTAGTAGAAAAAGGAGGTAAAATAGGTCTTTTTTCCTCTCAAGGGAAAGAGGTTCTACCTCTGGAATACCAAACCTTGGTACGGGAAGCACAAAACCTGAACATCGTCCAGCGTGAAGGAAAAACTGGTATAGTAAATGATCTAGGAGAAGTTCTTTTACCAATAGCCTATGAAGCTGTTTTAATTGATCTGGCAAATGATCAAATCTTAACAAAAAATCTATACGAACCTGTAATTTTGATGATTGGAGATACTGAGAAGAAAAAGAAAAAAGGGGCCTAGGCCCCTTTTTGTTTATTTCTTATCCGATTTTCCTTTTCCGGAATCTTTCGAATCTGTATCCGAGTTGGCTATCGAATCTCGCATCGAAGTGTCTGATTTAATATTTTCCATTCGGTAGTAATCCATCACTCCAAGTTTACCTGTTCGGAAAGCTTCAGCTATTGCTCTTGGAACCTCAGCTTCAGCTTCGATTACCTTAGCACGCATTTCAACATTTTTAGCTTTCATCTCTTGCTCTAACGCAACAGCCATTGCTCTTCGCTCTTCAGCTTTTGCCTCAGCCACTTTTAGATCTGCAGAAGCTTGATCGATTTGAAGTTTCGCTCCTATGTTTGTTCCTACATCAATATCAGCAATATCAATGGACAGGATTTCAAAAGCAGTACCCGCATCCAATCCTCTTTGCAAAACAAGCTTTGAGATTTTATCCGGATTTTCTAACACACTCTTATGATTCGCAGCCGAACCGATTGAAGTTACAATCCCTTCACCTACTCTAGCAAGAATTGTCTCCTCACCAGCTCCACCAACTAGTTGTGCAATGTTTGCACGAACTGTAACTCTAGCTTTGGCTATTAGCTGGATTCCATCAGCAGCTACTGCAGCTACATTAGGAGTGTTAATTACTTTAGGATTTACGGAGATCTGAACTGCTTCAAACACATCTCTTCCTGCCAAATCAATCGCAGTAGCTTGTTTAAAGCTTAGCGTAATATTGGCCTTGTCTGCTGAGATCAGAGCTCGAATCACATTAGGGACATTTCCGCCTGCTAAATAGTGTGTTTCCAAGTCATTGGTAGTCAAATCAAGTCCTGCTTTTGTAGCAGTAATCAGGGAATTCACAATGATACTTGGCGGCACTTTTCGGATCCGCATTCCAACTAATTCCAGCAGGCCTACCTTAACATTGGAGAACTGAGCCGTAATCCAGAGATTAACCGGAACAAAGTAGAGAAAGATAAATAAAAGAACTATTCCTGCAAATGCAGCAAATAGAATGAAAGTTGAATCTGATAAATCCATGGTTATTTTACTATTATTTTGTTGTTTTCGATTTTAATTATAGTGACGTCGGAATCTACACCAATAAATCCACCTTCCGATTTAATTTCTACGATTTGCTCTCCAAATACCCCCTTGCCAAATGGTTTTAAATCTGATAAGGCTTTACCCGGCATTCCGACTTGAAAGCCATCAGTCCTTCCATCAAAGGTTCCTCCTTGAATTGAACTCTTGAGCGAAAACTTGTTCCATACTCCAGAATTAAATCCATAAATAATAACACCAATGTTTAACACTGCTGCAATTCCAGTAATCAACCAAGCAGTCTGGACATCATAACTTAAAAAGGTATATATAATACCCGCTATGCTCACTAATAGCCCGAATGCTCCAACTATCGTAGTTCCAGGAATGAATAAAATCTCGGCTAATAATAAAATTAACCCGATAATTAGCAGACTACAAAGGACTAATATGGTCATATAAAGGGGAATACTGTTTTTACTAAATTACAAGATTTAATTTATGGCTTATGCATTCTCAATAAAAAAGCCTGAAAAAATCAGACTTCAAAATCAATAAGACTTAGCGAATAAGACTCGACCATTAGAAAGATTACCTGTAAAGACACAAGTTCCTTTCTCTGCTTTTTGGTCGAGTGGAATACATCGAATAGTAGCTTTAGTCAAATCTTTGATTTTTTCCTCAGTCTCAGGAGATCCATCCCAATGCGCTGAAAGAAAACCTGCTTTCTCTTTAAGGACTTGCTTAAATTCATCCCAAGAATTCACTTCAGTGGTCATTTCTTGCTTAAAAGAGTTTGCTTTTTCAAAAATGTTGGTTTGAATCTCTTCCAATAGGGCTGCTATCTTAATTTCTAAAGGCATGGAAGCAAGCTCAAACTGTTCTTTAGTCAAAGTATCTCTTCGAGCAAGTTCGATGGTGCCATTTTCCAAATCTCGTGGGCCAATTGCTATTCTTACCGGTACCCCTTTTAATTCATATTCAGCAAATTTCCATCCTGGTTTTTGAGTGTCTCGATCATCAAATTTAACCGATATTCCAGCTCCTCGAAGTGACTTCATCAACTCCTTAGATTTTTTCGAGACTGACTCAAATTCCTCATCAGATCGATAAATTGGAATAATAACAACCTGGAATGGAGCTAACTTAGGCGGCAGAACAAGTCCATAATCATCGGAATGCGCCATGATTAATGCGCCCATTAAACGTGTACTCACTCCCCAAGATGTACCCCAAACATATTCTAGGCCTCCGTCTTTGGTAGCAAATTTTACATCGAAAGCTTTGGCGAAATTCTGTCCTAAAAAGTGTGAAGTTCCAGCCTGAAGTGCTTTCCCATCTTGCATCATCGCTTCAATACATAAAGTATCATCTGCTCCTGCAAATCGTTCACTCGCTGTCTTTCTTCCTCTGACTACTGGCAAAGCCATAAACTCTTCTGCAAATTGGGCATAAACTTCCATCATCTGTAAAGTCTCAGCTTCTGCCTCCGATTTTGTCGCATGTGCAGTATGGCCTTCTTGCCATAAAAACTCGGATGTTCGAAGAAAGAGTCTCGTCCTCATCTCCCACCGAACCACGTTTGCCCATTGATTAATCAGCAATGGAAGGTCTCTGTAAGATTGCACCCAATTTTTATAAGTACTCCAAATGACAGTTTCTGAAGTTGGCCTTACGATTAATTCTTCCTCAAGCTTAGCATCTGGATCAACTATGATTCCACTTCCATCTTCTGCATTTTTTAGACGGTAGTGAGTGACTACCGCACATTCTTTTGCAAAACCTTGGATATGACTAGCTTCTTTACTCAAATAAGACTTCGGGATAAAGAGTGGGAAATAAGCATTAACGTGACCAGTCTCCTTAAACATTCGATCCAACTCGGCCTGCATTTTTTCCCAGATCGAATAGCCATAAGGCTTGAT
The DNA here is from genome assembly GCA_047612305.1 of Planctomycetota bacterium. Lineage (GTDB taxonomy): Bacteria > Bacteroidota > Bacteroidia > Cytophagales > Cyclobacteriaceae > Algoriphagus. Next base: position 9,268 of record JBLGAM010000028.1, read on the forward strand.
CACCATACAACCTCTGACTGCAGAGTTTTCAGCCAAATCAGCTCTTTTTACTAATTCATTGTACCAGAGTGAATAATCTTCACTCCGCTTTGGTAGTCCTTTACTCATTATTATTGATTCAGATACAGAATGTTCATAAATTTGTTAACTTATGGGCAAATATAACCCAAAAACAATAACCCTATAGTGATTTCACCGTACAATAGAATAACTAATTCAACTTCAATTATGAAGAATTTCTCAACTAAAATAACAACAATAATCCTTGGTGGATTGACTCTAATATCTTGTAGCACAAACAAGTTAGCAGTCAACGATTCTCAGGACAACTTGTATTTCATGGCTTCAGATGCAAAAATCGCAACTCAATATGCCGTACAAAACAATAACCCAGAGGAATTTGAGACTCTTTCAACCCTAAATTCTAATGCTTTTGAGCAAGAGAATTTCAGTTCTAGAAATGTAAATCCTGATTATATAGCTAGATATCAAACCGATTCTATCGAAGGTGTTGATGAAGTAGTCTATTTTGATGAGGCAATTGATGAAAATGGGCAGTCGACTGGAAATATAGATGCCTACAATAATTTCAGGGTTTCAGGCTCTGGTAACAGCAACATGATCAACCCAGCTATGTCCTTTAATATGGGGTTAGGTATGGGCATGATGAGTCCTTATGGAATGGGAATGGGTATGATGAGGCCTTTTGGAATGGGTATGATGAATCCTTATGGAATGGGAGGATTTTATGATCCCTTCTACAGTCCTTGGGGATTTAGACCTGGATTTAATTTGAGTTTAGGGTTTGGTTTTGGGAATTTATATAATCCATTTTGGGGCCCTAATTTAGGTTATGGTTTGGGTAACTCTATGTTCGGTGGCTACCCTGGATTTGGATATCCAGCCTATGGAGGAAGACCTATCTACGTATTGCCCGGAGGAGAATATGGCGATCGCAGAGTCGTGAGAGGAGCAAGACCCACAAGAGGTTCTTCTTTAACGACAGCGAGTATGAATCCTTCAAACGCTGCAATCCAGCCTAGCACAGCAAGAGCTCAAGCTAGACAAGATGTGCTAAATTCAAGATCCGGAGGAAGAACTAACGTAATCAATTCTGGAAGCAATGCCAGAGTATCTACTCGGGATTTTAGTTCTTCTCAAAATGATTATTACTCGAATTCCAGATCGAGAAACACAATGAATCAATCTACTAGAAATTCAGCATCTCCAGCGATGAATCGTTCAGTAACTCGATCATCAGGTAGCGCAATGCCATCTGCTAGACCATCTGCGATTCCTTCTAATTCACGTTCATATTCAGGACCTTCTAGGAGCGACTACAATAGATCTTCAAATTCGTACACTAACAGTAGAGCTGTCAGCCCTTCTTACAATAGAAGTACTAGCCCTGGTAGAGGAGGTAATTCTGGATACACTAACGGAGGAACTAATTCAAGAACTTATTCCACTCCAAGCAGATCAAATAACACACCTTCTTACAGCACTCCTAGTAGAAGTAGTAGTGGTGGAGTGAGCACTGGAGGTGGTGGTGCATCAAGAAGTAGCGGGAGCACAGGTGGAGCTAGTTCCGGAGGATCAAGAGGAGGAAGAGGAAACTAATCTGGTAAAATCAAGCTCCTTATGAAAAGGAAGAAAAGGGGGACTTAAAAATCCCCCTTTTTTTTATAAATTTTTTACCTATAACTTCTCATTATTCGTTATTAAGAGCAAACTAAATACAATTTTAAATGAAGTCATCCTTTCTGGTTTTATTCTTCCTTATATCTATCACATCAAGCTTTTCGCAAAGCGGTTATTTTGAAGATGCTTACCGTTTCAGTCAAAATAAACCAGCTGGCTCCGCAAGGATTATGGCTATAGGTGGCACCCAATGGTCACTAGGTGGTGATGTGTCGAATATCTCAGGCAATCCTGCTGGCTTAGGTTTTTTTCGGAGTTCTGAAGCGAGCATTACTTTAGGCGGGTCAGACTGGGGAGTTGAAACAAGTTTCTTAGGTCAGAATCGGAAATATAACACCTCGAATTTCTCCCTTCCGAATCTAAGCTTCGTACTAAGTAGCAAAAAAGGACCTTTTAATAGAGGGGCTTTTAAAGGCGGTGCATTTGGAGTTAGTATTCAACGAATTGCAAATTTCAATACGGAGTATGGTTATTTCTCAGATTCATTGGGAGAAACCTCAATCGTAGATTTTTATTTACAAGATTCTTTTGGGATTCCAGAAAATCAAATCAAATCTTTTGGGTTAACGGGCCTCGCCTACTCGACGTATCAAATTAATCCAATCGCTTTTGATGCAGATGGAAATGCAATAAATAATCCAAACACCTACGGTTCTTTCGTGCTGGGACTTCCATTTCAAGATGAAAACATTACCCAAGAAGGCACAGCGAATCAAATCACTTTTGCTTATGGAGCGAACTTCAATCACAAATTTTTTGTGGGTGGCTCCCTAGGGATCAGGTCACTAAATTTCAATTCCTTAAAAGTATATAATGAAGAATTTATTGATGAACCATTAATAAACTCCTCAGTTCGAGAAAATCTATTAATAAATGGAAGTGGAATCAATGTAAATCTTGGACTGATCTATAAGCCTATTGAATATGTAAACCTTGGATTCAACTTCCAGTCTCCTACATGGTACGCTCTGGACGAGGAATACAGTGCTAGTGCTGAGGCTAATTATGACAATTACGAATTTGGGGATGAAGGGATTGTATTGGGTAGACAAGAAGCTTTGACTGATGTTTTCATTAGCAGATACAATTTAAATACGCCTCTCAAATTAGGAGCAGGAGCCACTTTCTTTGTAGGTAAAAAAGGATTTATATCTGCGGATGTTGACTGGGTGGATTTCTCAACCGCTAGACTGAATTCGGATGACTTTAACGAAGGTCCCGACAATGAAGCAATCATAAGCACCTATACAAGCACATTGAATTTCCGTCTAGGTGGTGAAGCCAAATTCGGTCAATTTAGCTTAAGAGGTGGTTATGGGTATTTTGGAGATCCGATAGCAAATTCTAACTACGATAGAAGTACACAACAACTTTCTGGTGGTGTTGGGTATAGAATTAAGAACTTTAAAATTGATTTGGCCATTGTAAATCAAAACTTCAACACCTTGTACACTAGTTATCAAGTATTGGATAATACTGGAAAAAATATCGGTCCAGTGACAGAAATCCAAAATTCAATTACTAGTGGATTCCTGACTCTCAGTCTTGGCTTTTAATCAATCGAATCAATTCAGAAACTAATAACTCAGCGGAAAAATCTTCTCCGCTGAGTTTTATTTTTGATTGATTGTAAAAATAATCTCGCTCTACTAGCAAACTTTTTAATTTCAATGTAACCTCTCCTTGATCCAATCCTAAGAACATGGGTCGATTTTGGAATCGTGATACCCCTAGTCTACCTGAGATCTCCTCCAAAGGAACATCCAGATACACAGAAGTCGATTTCTCGTTAATCAAATCCATATTATTATTAAAGCAAGGACATCCTCCCCCCGAAGCAAGAACATAGGATTCATCTCGATTCAAAATCCAATCAAGCGTCTCTGTTTCCCAATTCCGAAATTGCCCCTCACCATATTTTAGGAAAATATCAGGGATTTTCATTTGATTTCTTTCTTCAATCAATTGGTCTAAATCGTAGAAAGGAAAATTCAATACTAAACTCAAATACCTGCCAAAGGTGCTTTTCCCAGAACCAGGCAAACCAACCAATACGACCTTTAACTGTTTGTTCATTTTATATACAGATCCAAAACTGCATTTGCATCCGGAGTATTATTGTGATGAAATTTAGCTAAAACAACCCCATCCTTTAAAAACATCAATCCTGGATTAGCTCGAATAATTGTCTTGACGACAGTCGCATCGGCCTGAAGTCCCAATATATCCCATCCTTGGCTTTGCATAAATGCAGTAATCACTTCCTGGGAGGCAGCTGCCACAAACACCGGCTCTATTGGAGAATTAGATAGATCATCAATTAATTGATCGATTTCAGCCAAGTGTGCTTCGCTCATTTTCCCCATATTACTTACCAGAATCAAGGCCTTGTTGCCTGTAAAAAGCTCCTCGGAAAAATCCCCATCATCATTCCAAACTGCAAAGTCAGAAATCTTTGGAAGTGCGTCAGGATTATTCAAGTTCATTTCCACAAACTCCAAACTCTCATCATTCGGATACTGGTCAAAGCTTAGAAGCTTACCGTCTTTCTGCATTACATAGGTATATTCTAGTGGAGAAGATGGAAGCATGTTTTTAGGAATATTGACACCTATCTTATATGCTCTGAAGTCTATGAAAGGTAAGTTTCGAATAGCAAGTACTGCCAAAACAAGCGATAGAACTGAGACTATTACCGTGAGAATATTTGCCCACTTAGGAGACTTTTTAGGAAGATCCAATTGGAACAAAAACAAAACGGAGATCAAAACCAAAAGGATCACATCTTTATAGAAAGATTGCCAGGGTGTCAATTTGATCGCATCACCAAAACATCCACAATCAGTCACCTTGTTAAAATATGCAGAAAAGAGAGTCAAAAAGGTAAAAAACAAGATCATTAAAGCTAAAGCCCAAACTGTAAACCGGCTCTTCACTCCCAAAATCAGCATTACACCTAAGACCACTTCGACTACCACGAGAAATACAGCGAGTTCTAGCGCAAATGGCTCAAAGTATCCAAAAAAACCAGCGATATCATTTGAGAATACATCAAAGTACTCTTCCAACTTAATGGAAGTCCCCACTGGATCATTGACTTTAATTAATCCTGAGAATATAAATAAGCCACCTACTAAAATTCGGATGACCCAGAGAAATCCATCTTTAATCATGGTAATCTAGTTTAATTAGACAAAATACTGCGTAGTTGATCATATCCTGATAATTGGCTTCTATACCTTCTGACACTAAGGTATGACCTTCGTTATCCTCTATTTGTTTCACCCGAAGTAATTTCATCAAAACAATATCGGTCATCGAACTCACTCGCATCTCACGCCAAGCCTCGCCATAATCATGGTTTTTATTTTCCAAAAGACTTCTAGTCTCATTTGACCAGCGATCATATTGGGGCTCCAAATCTTCAAAAGGAATTTCCATTCGCTCATCTTTGCTAAAACTAATCTGGAGTAAGGCGATCAAACAGTAATTAATAATCCCTACAAATTCATCAACGATGGGATCTTCTACTTTTTGACTCCCTTTTTCCTGAATGGATCGTATTCGTTGCGCCTTGATGAAAATTTGATCCGTAATAGATGAAAGTCTAAGAATTCTCCAAGCCGTGCCATAATCAATGGTTTTCTTTCGGAAAAGTTCTTTACATCGACTGATAACTTGCTTATATTCGGTGATAGTTTGATTCTCCAAAGTGATTTATTTTTATGATTTCCTTAAAGGACACTTCTATTGTCGAAGATAAATTATTTTCCCAAAAATATACATTTCAAATCAATGGGCGGTTGATTACTTGGGATAGACCTCAAGTAATGGGAATTGTCAATCTCACTCCTGACTCTTTTTACGAAGGTAGCCGAACAAATAACTCACTTGACCGAGCTAAAATCTTGATCGAAAAACATATTAAAGAAGGGGCTGACATCCTTGATCTAGGGGGCTACAGTTCTAGACCAGGAGCAGATGATGTAAGTCTAGCTGAGGAGGAGGACCGAGTTCTTCCTGTTCTAGAATGGCTTAGCCAGATACCTCAAGGATTTTTAATTTCGGTGGACACGTTTCGCAGTCAAGTTGCCGAAAAATCGCTTGCCGCTGGAGCACATATAATCAATGATATTTCAGCAGGAGAACTAGATTCTGAAATGCTACCGATGATGGGTAAAAAAAATAATCTCTACATAGCTATGCATATGCGTGGAAATCCGAAAACTATGCAGCAAAGCACTGATTATCGGGATCTATTGGGAGAAATAATGTATTTTTTTGCGAAAAAACAGGAGGAATTTAAAAAGTTTGGCATCAAAGATGTAATTATCGATCCTGGAATTGGTTTTGCAAAGACGATCCAACAAAATTTTTGGATATTACAGAATCTTCGTCAGTTTCGAACGTTTTCTTTCCCAATAATGGTTGGAGTATCAAGGAAATCAATGATTTATCGAACCTTAAGAATTGATGCCTCGGAGGCATTAAACGGAACTACTGCGCTACACATGCATGCACTTTCGCATGGCGCAAACATCCTCCGAGTTCATGACGTTAAAGAAGCAAAACAAACTGTTGAATTATATAACAACTTATACCCAAGATCTTGAGCTTACTTTTTAAAATTGGTTTTCTGGAAATCTCCATAGTAAATATGGTAGATATCGGCTTGGTAGCAGCACTGCTTTACCAAGTATATAAGCTTTTGAGGGGAAGTGTAGCAATTAAAATTTTTCTTGGATTTCTATCCATCTACTTAATTTATCTCCTAGTCCGTGCGCTGCAAATGGAATTGCTTTCCTCTATTTTGGGGCAATTTATGGGCGTAGGTGTGATCGCTGCGATAATTATTTTCGCACCAGAAATCCGAAAATTTCTTTTGATCATAGGACGATCCTCCTTTCTTTCTAGGGACAACATTTGGAAAGATTTGTTATTCTTCTGGAGAAAAAAAGAAGGTAGAACATTCAATATTAGTCCCATTATAGATGCGTCAAAAACATTAGCAGGAAGCAATACTGGTGCTTTGATCGTTTTATCAAAAAGCACAGAACTGAAATTCTATGCAGAAAGTGGAGATATCCTAGATGCAGAGCTTTCCAAACGATTGCTAATTTCCATTTTCAATAAATATAGCCCACTTCATGACGGTGCGGTAATCATTTATAATGGGAAGATCAAGGCTGCACGCTGTATTCTTCCTGTAACTGAGCGCGAAGTACCAGCCCAATTCGGACTGCGCCACCGAGCTGCAATTGGAATGTCTGAAGCTACTGATGCAATAGTCTTAGTAGTATCTGAAGAGACCGGACAACTTTCGATGACTAAAAACGGGAAAATCCTCCACAACATGTCCTTCCAAGAAATCAGAGACACTATCAACGAATTCTTGAATAATGAAAATGTAGATGATCGCTTTGAAGATATTCAGGAATACCAATTCCAAAAAAAAAGGAAACTGGAAATGACTAATAAGAACATATAATCCCTCATTTATAACAAGAAAGCCAGCATTAGCTGGCTTTCTTGTTATATTCAATTTGACCTAGATCACTCCAAGCTCTTTTCCAACCTCAATAAATGCAGCTATTGCTTGCTCAAGATGAGCTTGCTCATGTCCTGCAGAGATCTGGACTCTGATTCTTGCTTGCCCCTTAGGCACCACTGGGTAATAAAAGCCAATAACATAGATTCCTTTTTCCAAAAGCTTTTCTGCCATTTTCTGGGAAAGGACTGCATCATATAACATTACCGGTACGATCGGGTGAGTCCCCGGTTTAATATCAAATCCCGCCGCATTCATTTTTTCTCTAAAATATATGGTGTTGGACTCCAATCTATCCCTAAGTTCTGTGGTCTGGGAAAGTAAATCTAAGACAGCTATTGAAGCACCTGTAATAGAAGGTGCTAATGTATTTGAAAATAAATATGGTCTAGAACGTTGGCGAAGCAGTGCGACAATTTCTTTTCTTCCTGAAGTAAATCCACCAGAAGCACCACCAAGGGCTTTTCCTAATGTCCCCGTGATGATATCCAACTTACCCATCACTCCGCAATGCTCATGAACTCCTCTTCCAGTCTTCCCCATAAATCCTGTAGAATGACATTCATCGGACATCACTAAGGCTCCATATATCTCTGCCAAAGCCACTATTTTATCCAATTGAGCTATTGTACCATCCATCGAAAACACACCATCGGTTACAATGATTATCTCCTTTGCACCAGCAGCCTTTGCATCCTTAAGCTGCTTTTCCAAATCATCCATATTGTTATGCTGATAGCGGTAGCGCATCGCCTTGCAAAGCCGAACCCCATCGATGATTGAGGCATGGTTGAGCGCATCAGAGATAATCGCATCTTCTGGCCCTAGTATTGGCTCGAAAACTCCGCCATTGGCATCGAATGCTGCTGCATAAAGAATGGTGTCTTCTGTGCCTAAGAATTCAGAAATCTTCTTTTCAAGCTCCTTGTGAATATCTTGAGTTCCACAAATAAATCGAACGGAAGACAATCCGAATCCATGAGAGTCTATTGCAGCTTTTGCAGCCTCCACCACCTTTGGGTGAGAAGAAAGCCCCAAATAATTATTACCACAAAAATTCAATACTTTTTTACCCCCAGCAATGGTGATCTCTGCAGCCTGGGGCGAAGTGATAATCCGCTCGTTTTTAAATAAACCAGCAGCTTCTATTTCTTTTAACTCTTTCTCTAATTTGGGCTTTAATGAATCGTACATGAACGTTTGGTCTAAAATTAATACTGAAAATAGAGTTTTCGTTTGTCAAAAACCCCATGGAGAGAACTGTTTTTTCTTACTTTTGTGTTGGCAAACCCAAATATAAACAAAAACCCAAAGCAGTCCTTTGGGTAGTTTTTAAACCTTCTTCATGGAAAAAATTTTAGTCATCGGAGCCGCTGGTCAATTAGGCTCAGAATTAACCAAATCACTCAGTGATAACTTTGGACCTGAATCTGTTATCGCTACCGATTTGCAAGAATCTGCCAGAGCTAAGTTTGATTATTGCCGCTTTGAGGTCTTGGATGTGATGAACAAAGAAGGCCTGAGAAACTTGGTGAAAAATGAAAAAGTAACTCAAATCTATCATTTGGCAGCTGTACTCTCTGCTTCGGGTGAGAAAAATCCGATGTTTGCTTGGAATCTGAATATGGAAAGTTTGCTCCACGTATTAGAGTTGGCAAAGGAATTTAAATTAGATAAAGTTTATTGGCCTTCTTCGATTGCTGTTTTCGGGCCCAACACCCCAAAAATCAATACTCCTCAATATTGCGTAAAAGAGCCAAACACAGTTTATGGAATTAGTAAGCAAGCTGGAGAGCGCTGGTGCGAGTATTATTTTCAAAAATTCAATATCGACGTAAGAAGTCTTCGCTACCCAGGCTTGATTGGGTACAAATCGATGCCTGGCGGAGGAACTACCGACTATGCCGTTGAGATCTACCATAAAGCAATCGCTGGCTCCAAATTCGACTGCTTCTTGAAATCAGACACTTCGCTTCCAATGATGTATATGCCTGATGCTATTAAGGCTACTTTGGACTTAATGAATGCTCCTCGGGAATCGGTGAAAATAAGATCAAGCTATAATTTGGCAGCGATGAGTTTTACTCCCAAAGAGATTTACGAGAGTATACTTCCATATTACCCGAAATTTGAAATGGAATACCATCCTGATTTCAGACAGGCTATCGCTGACTCTTGGCCAGACAGCATCGATGATCAATGTGCAAGAGATGATTGGTACTGGAAACCAGGTTTTAGCCTAGAGGAGATGACCAAGGATATTTTGGAAAACCTCCCGAATTATAAATTCTAGAGTATACTCAATTTAACTAGTAGGTAAATTATAATTGTTGCACCTGGCAATTCAATAACTAAAGGTAATAAGGTGGGGAATTACAATTCTGATTAGTTACTAAATCCTGCCTTTGAGCAGGATTTTTTTTTGCCCATTTCGACCAAACGTCCATTACTTTTTACTTTTAAGGTAGATACATTTTCAAAACCTTGATTATTTGGTTATTTTGAACATTATCTAGCATTAAGTATGACGAAAAACCGAATTGCCGTATTTATTTCTCTTTGTATTGGAATTTCCGTAATTCTGTTTTTCTGGAATGGTACGCCAATAGTTGATTTCAGCACCCAAGTCAAGCCGATTTTAAACAAGCATTGCATTTCATGTCATGGTGGCGTAAAGAAAAATAGTGGTTTCTCGCTACTTTTTGAAGAAGAAGCTTTGGCCTCAACCAAATCAGGACATCCAGCTATTATCCCTGGAGATCCCAATGGAAGTGAATTGATCAAGCGCTTGACAGCATCTGATCCAGAACTCCGAATGCCCTACCAAAAACCCCCTCTCTCGGAAGAAGAAATAACGATTTTAAAGGATTGGATCAGCCAAGGAGCAAAATGGGGAGAGCATTGGGCTTATGCTCCAGTTGAAAAACCAAAGATCTCTGACAGAAAACAAAAAGCTTCATTATCGCCTTCAACAACTGAAATTCTTCCCTCTCCAATAGACCATTATGTCGATGAAAAATTAACAGAACTTCAATTAGACTTTGCATCTGAGGCAGCCCCAAAAAAGCTACTTCGCAGAGTGGCTCTAGATCTCACAGGCCTTCCCCCAAGCGAATCTTTAGCGAATGCCTTTGAATCAGGTCAGTTGACTTATGTGCAAGCTGTGGATGAGTTGTTGGGATCTCCAGCCTATGGTGAAAAATGGGCAAGTTGGTGGCTTGACCTTGCGCGCTATGCTGACACCAAGGGCTATGAGCGAGACGTCAGCCGTACGATGTGGCCCTATCGAGATTGGGTGATCCGAGCATTCAATGAAGACAAACCTTTTGACGAGTTCACAATTGAGCAGCTGGCGGGGGATCTCTTGCCTAACCCAAGCATAGAACAACTTACAGCAACCGCCTTTCATCGAAATACCATGAACAACGATGAAGGAGGTACCAATGATGAAGAGTATCGTGTTGCTGCTGTATTGGATCGAGTAAGTACCACTTTTGAAGTTTGGCAAAGTACCACAATGGCATGCGTCCAATGCCACAGTCATCCCTATGATCCTATCCGTCATGAGGAATTCTATCAATCCAGTGCTTTCTTTAATAACAGTAGGGATGAAGACACGCATGATGAGGAACCAAAGTTGAGATTTTATGAATCAGAAGATCAGGTAAAATTAAATGAGATTGTAGATTGGGTTGGGAACTATTCAGGAGCAAAAGCAGCCCTGACGACCAAAAATTTCCTAACCTTTCAAGAGCCCAAGTACGCTGCCCATATTGCTCAGGATTTCCAAAATGCTGAATTAATCGATACCAAATGGCTGGGAATGCAGGCTGATGGTACTTGTTTTCTACGATCTATTGACACCAAAGGCGCTGATCAGCTTCTGATGAATTATTGGTCTGATGTAGATGAAGGAACTCTATTAATCCGGAAAGGATCTGCAGAAGGAGAAGTGCTTAGCAGTATTCCGATCAATAAAACCGGCAAAATCTCACGAGTAATTCCTTTCCCACCTTTGACTGGAAAGAATGATTTGTTTTTAGAAATGAAAAGCCCAAAGGCAGAACCCCAGCAAAATGCAATAGCTGTAGTATGGTTTGCATTTGTACCCAGCCTCCCTGGAAAAGAAAAATCAGGATTCACTACTATTCGGAAATCCTGGGAAAATTTATTGGCAGCAAAACCTACCAGCCTGCCAATTTTAATAGAGAACCCCCAGTATATGGGTAGGGAAACACGAGTTTTCGAGCGGGGAAATTGGATGATTCTGGGTGAGAAAGTTTCTCCAAAAATTCCAAACATACTCAATCCGAAAAATGGGAATTGGCAATCCAATCGATTAGGCTTCGCCCAGTGGATGGTAGATTATCAGAATCCACTAACCGCAAGAGCCATTGTCAACCGAGTCTGGGAACAACTATTCGGAAGAGGAATAGTCGCTTCGCTAGAGGATATGGGTTCTCAGGCGGATCCTCCCACTCATCCGGAATTATTGGATTATTTAGCTTGGCAATTGATGCATGATTACGATTGGAGCATCAAAACGCTAATTAAAGAGATCGTAACTTCTAAGACTTATAAACAGGGATCAAATCTTACTCCTAAACTTTTCAAGATTGATCCAGAAAATAAATGGTATGCCCGAGGGCCGAGGTTCCGACTCTCTGCAGAACAAATCCGTGATCAAGCTTTGGCGGTTAGCGGACTCTTGAATTCTAAAATGTATGGTAAGCCAGTAATGCCTCCGCAGCCAGAAGGAATCTGGCAAACAGTCTATAATGGGGAGTCTTGGGTGGAAGCTGAAGGAGAGGATCGCTATAGAAGGGCTATCTATACTTTTCTAAAGCGTACCAGCCCTTATCCCTCCATGGTGACATTTGATGCAGGAAGTCGGGAAGTTTGCTTAAGCAGGCGGATCGTAACCAATACACCATTACAGGCACTGATTACTTTAAATGACCCTGTTTTTCTCGAGGCTGCCTATGCGCTCGCGAAAGATATGGTTTGCAAGCATCCGGAAAATCCAAAAGAGGCAATTGCTTTCGGTTATGAAAAATTAGTTTGGGGAATGATTTCAGCTAAAACAAACGAAAATCTAGTATCCCTCTACGAAAAAGGTCTTGCTGAATTTGAAGCTAACCCGAAGCTTCTGGAAGGATTCTTTGGAATAAACGACCAAACCACAAATCCTGAGCAGGCTGCCATGGCACTAGTGGCAAATGCATTATTGAACCTAGATGAATTTCTAACCAAGCCATGATATGAACCAACTCGAAAGGCTTTTAAAAGAATTTGAAGAGCAAAAGCTACAAAATCGAACGCGAAGACATTTCTTAATGGACTGTGTTAGTAAGGTAGGTGGGCTAGCGATGGCTCCACTCCTCTTTGCTTGTGAACCTGGGGTCAAAGCTCAATCCCAAGGCCTGAATCTTTCAGATCGAGATCTAAATCCACTAGCTCCACTTCCTCCACCTTTCGCACCAAAGGCAAAATCGATCATCTACCTTCATATGGCTGGTGCTCCTTCACAGTTGGAGCTTTTTGATTACAAGCCTGAGCTTCTGAAGTACGATGGAAAACCTTGTCCAGAGTCTTTACTTGAAGGCCGCCAATTTGCTTTTATTCGCGGAGTCCCAAATCTTTTAGGACCACAAGCAAAATTTGCACAGCATGGTGAATCAGGTGCGTGGGTTTCAGACTATTTGCCCCATTTTTCATCAGTAGTAGACGAAGTGGCTTTTTTGAAAGCAGTTCATACGGATCAATTTAACCATGGTCCGGCCCAACTTTTCATGCAAACTGGAAGTCCCAGGCTAGGTAGACCAAGTATCGGAAGCTGGGTGACTTATGGATTGGGTACTGAAAATCAAAATTTACCCGGATTTGTAGTCCTGACTTCAGGAGGAAAAACTCCTGATGCTGGAAAAAGTATCTGGGGATCGGGTTTTTTACCTTCGGTCTATCAAGGTGTACAATGTCGCTCAAAAGGCGATCCTGTACTTTACCTAAAGGATCCTGAAGGAATGACCCGAGATATGAAAAAATCGGTCATCGAAGCCATTAATTCCACTAATGAAGAAAGCTTTAGAGACTTTGGTGACCCGGAGATCTTGGCTCGAATTAATCAATACGAAATGGCTTATCGTATGCAAATCGAAGTGCCTGAGGTAATGAATATCAATGACGAGTCTGAAGCAATTCATGAACTGTATGGCACAAATCCTGGTGAAGAGTCCTTTGCTAACAACTGTCTTTTGGCAAGAAAATTAGTGGAAAAAGGAGTTCGGTTTGTCCAATTATACGATTGGGGATGGGACACGCATGGCACCAGCAAGGAAGGCTCGATTGATTTAGGCCTTCGGAATAAATGCCGTGAAATCGATCGCCCAATCACTGCACTACTTCTTGATTTGAAGCAACGAGGACTGCTCGAAGAAACGCTTGTTGTCTGGGGTGGGGAATTTGGAAGAACTCCAATGCAGGAAAATCGCGAAGGGAAAGAGCAAGGCTTTAAGGGGAGAGATCATCACGGGGAGGCTTTCACGATGTGGATGGCTGGTGGCGGGATCAAGAAAGGCGCAAGTTATGGTCTCACAGATGAGTTTGGTTTCTCGGGAATCGATGAGCGAGTTTCTGTGCACGATATTCATGCATCCATTTTACACCTTATGGGTTTCAATCATGAGAAATTCACCTACGACTTTCAAGGCAGACCCTTCCGACTTACGGATGTTGAGGGCGAGTTAATTCATTCCATCTTAGCTTAGTCGAATGGAATTTATATTACCGCTTTTGGGCAGATTTCACCCGTTATTCGTCCATTTACCTATTGGAATTCTACTTTTTGGGATTTTATTGGTCTTTATTCCTTCCAAAACTAACGCTGCATTTTTACCAAGTATCCGAATCGCATTCTTAGTGGGATTCATAGTTGGGCTGATGTCAGCAATTTCTGGTTTTCTCCAGTATCAACATGAGGGATACACTTGGGACACTGTCCAAATACATTTAATCTTAGGCTGGATTACTGTCATTTTCTCCTTAGGACTATATTTCCAATTGCAGAAAGCGCAGGAACTAACACAGCCATTGAAAATTCAAAGCGGGATTATTTTTTTATTTATCATACTCACCGGTCATTTTGGAGGAAATATCACCCATGGTGAAGACTACTTATTGGAAGTATTACCCCCAGGCTTGAAGGCTATCCTCGGGATAGAAACTCAAACAGTTGCTCAATTCTCATTGGACGAGAGTTCTTGGGAGGAAGAACTTTTCTATGATGGAGCTATCCAACCGATCCTAAATTACAACTGCAGCTCATGCCATAATCCCAGAAACCTGAAAGGCGAATTAGACCTGAGTACAATCAAAGGACTAGTGCAGGGTGGAGAAAACGGAGAAATTTTAAAGGTTGGTAATTTGAAGGAAAGTGCACTTTATGCTCGCCTGATTCTTCCCCATGAGGATGAGGAGCATATGCCTCCGGCTGAAAAGCGACAGCCCAAAAAAGAAGAAGTCGAGTTAATTAAGCTTTGGATTGAAACTGGCGCTTCGGTGGATAAAACATTAGCTCAGACTGCGGTAAAACGAATCTCAGTTCAAGCATTTTTCAAAAAAGATGAGAATCCATTCTTTCCAATCACTGAACTAAAGCCGGTTTCTTCAGACACCCTGTCTTTACTTCGCGCAAAAGGTTTTTTTGTAGAGCAAATCTCAGCGGTCAATGCTTTGTTAAGAATCTCTTGCCTGAACTTCCCGACGTTTAATGAGAAGGATTGGAGGAGTTTGAAAGAAATTTCCGAGCACATCGCTTATTTGGATTTGAGTGACACCAAAGCTTCTGAATCAATTATTGATTCTATTTCAGGTTTGAGGCACTTAACGACACTTAAGTTGAATGGAATCGAAATGGAGGGAAAAGGCTTGGCAAAATTAAAAGACTCAAAGAATCTGAAATTGCTTTACCTCAACTCGACAGCACTCACTTTAGAAAACTTGACACAATTGGATGGGCATCCATCGCTTGAAAAAGTCTATATATTCAAAACCCCTGCCTCGGGTAAAGGAAAAAGAGATTTCTCCTTTCACCTAGAAACAGGGGATTTTTTATTGCCGAAATTAGCCTCAGATACGATTGTATATTAAGAAATTTTTGAGGCAATCTCCGTTGGATCAAATCCCAAAGTAATCGAATCATCCGAGTAAACTATCACTGGTCGTTTGATCATGCTTGAATTCTCAATTAGGATAGGAATAGCGCTTTTTTGATTCTCCAAAGCCTCTTTTTGGGCAGGAGACATTTTTCTGAACGTTGTCCCTTGCTTATTCACAAGCTTGCTTATCTCGGTTTTTTCTAAAAACCCTTGTAATAACTCCGCTGTTGGCTTTTGCTTTTTGTAATCGAAAAACTCAAAAGCGACTCCCTTTTCCTGAAGAAAGTCAAAAGCTTTCTTCATCGTATTGCAATTCTTAATCCCGTATACTTTTACCAACATAGTTTTCTTATCCTAAAATCTCCTTTATGCTTTCCTGGTGCGCATTCAAAATCCGTTCGATTATCTCATCTGTCAGGGCGATGGAAAGAAATAAACTCTCAAACTGGCTTGGTCCCAAATACACCCCTCTTCTAAGCATAGCTTGGAAATATTTCCCAAATAATACGGTGTCAGACATTTTCGCAGAATCAAAATCTGTGACATTTACTGATGTGAAAAATAAGGAATACATACTTCCGAGTTGATTGATCGTATAGTCTACCCCCAGTTTCTGATTAATTGAAGCAAATCCGCTGGAGAGTTGCCTCCCAATTTCATTAAGACGAGTATAAACTTCTGGATGATCATTTAAGTAATGAAGCATTCCTAACCCTGCAGCCATCGCGATTGGATTTCCAGAGAGTGTTCCTCCTTGATAAACCGGTCCAACTGGAGACACAAAATCCATGATTTCTTTTTTGCCACCATAGGCTCCTACCGGCATACCACCACCGATAATTTTACCTAAAGTGGTCATATCTGGAGTCACAC
The DNA here is from genome assembly GCA_047612305.1 of Planctomycetota bacterium. Lineage (GTDB taxonomy): Bacteria > Bacteroidota > Bacteroidia > Cytophagales > Cyclobacteriaceae > Algoriphagus. The sequence goes on from JBLGAM010000028.1 coordinate 25,546, forward strand.
CAAATAGCTCTTGAGCGCCACCTTTTGCAAGACGGAATCCAGTCATCACCTCGTCAAAGATCAATATTATCCCCTCTCGAGTACAGATTTCTCTCAAGCCTTGAAGGTAGCCCGGGATTGGCAAGCAAAGCCCCATATTTCCTGCAACAGGCTCCAAGATCAAAGCTGCAATCTCTCCTTTGTTGACTGCTACCAATTTCTCAATAGCCTCCAAGTTATTATAAGGAGCTAAAAGGGTGTCTTTCGCTGTTCCTTTTGTTACCCCCGGTGAATCAGGATTCCCCATCGTCATAGCACCAGATCCGGCTGCAATCAAGAAAGAATCACCATGCCCATGATAGTGACCTTCCATTTTGATGAATTTATCTCGCCCAGTATAGCCACGTGCTACTCGAATAGCGGACATGGTGGCTTCAGTGCCCGAATTTACCATACGGACTTTTTCTACTGAAGGAACCATAGACACAATGAGCTCAGCGATCTCTACTTCTCTCGCCGTAGGTGCACCGAATGAGGTACCGTTTTCCATTGCTTTGATCACAGCCTCCCGAATCAGAGGGTGATTATGACCAAGGATCATCGGCCCCCAGCTGTTAATTAGTTCGATGTAGGCATTATCATCTTCATCATATATAAAAGCCCCATCGGCTTTTTTGATAAATAATGGATCACCTCCAACGGCGCGAAATGCACGAACCGGTGAATTCACGCCACCGGGAATAAAATTTTGAGCACGGGCAAAAAGCCGCTTGCTTTCAGAACGATTCATGGATTAATTTAATGGTTTCAATTCTCCTACTTCAAACTTGAAAACAGGAACATATTGGTTATTGTTAATATTTTGGAAATTAAATCCCCAAGTTAACTTTCCCTTTTGGTATGGACTCTGGTTAAGATTGCTATTCAAGTCAAATCCTTTTGTGTAAGACATATTGGATGATAGCCAATTGACCAACTCAAACCCTAAGTAATGATTCAAGCTTGGATTGATCTTATAAGCCTCGAAAAAGTCTTTTTTGAATTTAGCAGTAGCCTCTGAATCAAAATTAATAGTGTTATTACCAACGAAATAGAAATTAGGGAACTCTAACATTTCATAATTAGCAAAATTGAACGTAAGCCAAGAATCAAGAACTAGTGTGGGAATTGAAGTCGATACTGATTCCAAAAGCCCAAAAGTTGGCTGAGCAATGGCTGGATCATCTGTAAGCAAAATGATTTGATCAGTTTTTAATGCGAAGGAAAGATTTCCAGTTCGAATTCCTAAACCTTGCAAAAACTCAGAAACATTCCGACTGTTGACCACCTTACTCTGCACTATTTGAAAACCAGCTTTAGGTAATTCTTGATTCAATATTGCTGCAAGTTTTTCATCTCGCGAGCTACCCGAATATCCAATAGCAACTCGAGTGCCCCATTTCTGACTTTTCAGTCCTTTGATAATCCCTTGGGCAAGTGACGTGACAGCCGGACGGAATAAGTAACTATAATTAGATTCCTCAAATCGCTCACCAAGATTTGAAAGGGGATGAATAAATGGGATTTTTATTTGCTCTGCAAACACACTGACCATATCACTTTCTTCAGGATAAATCGGGCCAATGATCACATCTGCTTTCCCAACCACCGGATCTGCCAACAGTCGATCAAGTTGGGCTAAATCTCGCTGGGAGTTAAAAGTAATCATATTGATTTTAACCCCTTGATTAGCTAATTGCTTGCGGGCAAATTCAATCCCCTGATATAATTCAAAAACAAAGTCTGAGCTGGAAATGGAATCATTTGATCCATCGGTAAATGGCAAAATCACAGCAATATCCAAAACATCATTGGCAACCTTGTTTTGACCCGATTCACCCAGTCCTTTGAGTTCATAATATGCCGCACGTTCAGTCGCCGAGAGAATGGTCTTCCCTTCTAGCACCACCTTCATTGCGGCAGTGTAACCTGGGTTTGATTTGAATTCCTGAAGATTTGTAACCATGAAATTCGGGCTTTCAGTTCTCAAGTATTCATAGCTAACATTTGCAGCAAGCGTTTTCAACTCTTCACGATCAATCATTTTTATTACTCGAAGTGCCTCTGCTTTTTGATTATTTTGAAAATAAGCCAGAGCTAGCAAGTACTTTGCTTCTTCAGACTTCCCCCAAGAATCCAATGTAATCGGCTGCAAAGCTGAAATCGCCTGCCCTGCCTGCTTTGCCTCTAGTGCAGCTTCCCCTAGATGTAATCGAGCATACTTGGCGAGATTTCCGTAGCGATCCTCATCTATAAATTCTTTAAAAAGCTGCATTGCCTCCCAATAATTTTTCGCAGAAAGCTCCGATTTCGCCCGTTGATAGTCTGCCGGCACAGGACTTTGAGCCGTTACTAAACTAAAAACAGAAATAAAAAGGATTAGTAAAAGAAGTTTTCTCATGGAAAAGGAGTAAAGGAAGGAATTAAGGGTTAACAAATTTAACCCATATTTTTCAAACCCAAGGTTCAGATTGAAATGGATTCAAAGCTCGACTTAATGAAAAAACCCGGAAATCACATTCCGGGTTTAGAAATAAAATTCTATAATACCTTCGAGGTTTTAAAAACCTCAAAGGAAAATCCGAAATCAGTTTACTCCCACTCGATCGTGGCAGGTGGCTTAGATGAAATATCATAAACAACCCGATTGACACCTTTTACTCTATTGATAATCTCGTTGGACATTTTGCCCAAAAACTCATAGGGTAAATGAATCCAATCTGCGGTCATTCCATCTACAGAACCTACAGCTCTCAAAGCGACTACTTTCTCATAAGTACGCTCATCTCCCATTACCCCAACAGAATTGATTGGAAGTAAAATCGCTCCCGCCTGCCATACTTGATCGTAAAGTCCATGGTCTTTTAAGCCTTGGATAAAAATATAATCCACTTCCTGTAGCGTCTTGACTTTCTCAGCGGTGACATCTCCCAAAATTCGAATCGCAAGACCCGGACCTGGGAAAGGATGACGGCCAATAATCTTTTCAACGATTTCCAAAGCTCTTCCAACTTCACGAACCTCGTCTTTGAATAGTGTATTCAATGGCTCAACTACCGAAAGCTTCATAAAGTCTGGTAATCCTCCCACATTGTGGTGGGATTTGATGGTCGCCGAGGGACCTTTCACAGAAATAGACTCGATCACATCAGGATAAATTGTCCCTTGACCTAGCCATTTCACACCCTCAATTTTGTGTGCCTCGTCATCAAAAACTTCGATAAAGGCTTTACCGATTGCCTTCCGTTTTGATTCTGGCTCGGAAAGTCCCGCTAAAGCATCGTAAAATTTCTGCTTGGCATCGACTCCAATTACATTCAAGCCCATATGCTTGTATGAATCAAGCACTTCCTCATATTCATTTTTGCGAAGCAAACCATTATCTACAAAAACACAAGTCAACTGATCACCAATAGCTCGGTGGATCAAGGTCGCTGCAACGGAGGAATCTACCCCTCCCGAAAGACCCATTACCACTTTGTCAGATCCGATTTTAGCTTTCAAATCTGCTATTGAAGCATCAATAAACACATCAGATGTCCAATCCTGAGCACAGCCACAGATATTAACCACAAAGTTTCGAAGGAGATTTTTGCCTTCGCTTGAATGCGTCACCTCAGGGTGAAACTGTATTCCGTAAGTTTCTTCTTCTTTTATTTTAAAAGCTGCAACACGAACATTCGAAGTACTTGCAATCACTTCGAAATTATCCGGCAAATCCTTGATGGTATCTCCATGAGACATCCACACTTGAGAGCCATGACTCATTTCTTTCAACAAGTCGTAATGCGTATCGATGTGGGAAAGGTTAGCTCGTCCGTATTCACGAATTTCGGAAGGAAGCACTTCTCCCCCATACTTTTGTGCAAGAAGTTGCGAACCATAGCATACACCTAAAAGAGGAAGCTTGCCTCGGAAAACATCCAAGTCCAAATCTGGAGAACCCGCATCACGAACGGAGCAAGGAGAACCTGAAAGGATCACTCCTTTGATGTCGGAAGTGATTTCTGGGACTTTATTATACGGGTGAATTTCGCAATAAACATTCAGTTCTCGGACTCTTCTAGCGATGAGTTGGGTGTACTGAGAACCGAAATCGAGGATCAAGATTTGTTCTGCCATGCGCAAAGGTAATCAGGTCAGGGAAATTGCCGAAACGATCTGAAAAAATAACCGAAGATTGTTTGGAGAGGAGATTGAGAGATGAGGAGATTAGAGATTGGGAGATTGGGAGATTGGAAAATTGGAAGATTACCTTAACCCTTGTCCGTGCCTCCATGTGTGTCCCAACTTAAGGATTGAGGATTCTATAACCGTTACTTTGTGGCGCGATGCGAAACCTCTGCGACCTTTGTGGTAAAAAAAAATGATCACACAAATCAATTGCTTCTGAAAGCAAAAAATCTAAAATTCGTGACTATAGAATCCCTCCATTCATGAAAAAAAGTATTTTTCTAGTTCTGCTATTTCTTTTCTCATATAATCTGGGCTTTGCCCAAAGCTCCCTCGACCAAACAATCAATCCCTACTTTGACCTAGTAAGACCAAACTACAAAGGAGATCTAGCCTATGAGACGGTGGCTTTTGTGGAAAAATATTGGCGAGTAGCGGGGAATACCGGATTCAATGAGACAGTTTTCCGAATTGCTGAAAAACTAGAAAAAGCTGGCTATGTCTTGGAAGAAAGTGCCAAGCAAGATTCCAGATTTACCTATCGAATCGAGAAGCGAACTATGGATCGGCCAACATGGGAACCGGTTGATGCAAGCCTTACTATATCTGGAGAAAATAAGCCGCTATTGGAATTTGCAACCAATCGCAGTATGCTCTACCAATATGCTTCCTCCACTCCAAAGGCTGGAATTCAAGCAGAGGTGATTTACATTTCGAAGAAAGAAGACTTAGCGAAACTTGACCTAAGAGGTAAGATTATTTTTTCAGATCGGGTAAGCTATAGAACCCTTGAATCGGGAGTCTCGGATCATGGAGCTTTAGGAATAATGACCTATGATAATCCTGACTATTTGCAGCCAGAAAAGAACCAAACCTCCATCCAATTTCGAAGTCTGAACTATGAGGAAGGAAAAGAAAATTGGGCGATTGCCCTGTCTTTTGCTGCGAAAGAAAAACTGAAAGCCGCTCTCGCAAAAGGCAAGGTTGAAGTCACGGTAAAGATCGAAACTAAGATCTATGATTCCGAAGAACTTACGATCGTGGCCAATGTAAAAGGAAGTCAATTGCCTATGGAAAGCCTGGTTTTCTCTGCTCATATCCAAGAACCCGGAGCGAATGACAATGCAACAGGTGTAGGAGCTCAATTGGAAATGGCAACACTGACAGCTGATTTAATCCAAAATGGAAAATTAAACCTAGATCGAACCCTCACTTTCCTTTGGGGCGATGAGATCATATCGACAAGACGCTATATCCAAGAAAAAGAAAAGCGGGAAGCAGCTATCAAATGGGGGATTTCGCTAGACATGGTAGGAGAAAATACTGACGTCACCGGAGGAACTTTCCTCATCGAAAAGATGCCTGACCCAAGTGCGATTTGGACGCGTGGAGATGATAAGCATACCGAATGGGGTGGCAGTGTAATGAGTGTTGAGGAAATGAAGCCTCATTACCTAAATGACTTTATTTTAACTGTATTTCAGAATCAAGGGCGATATGCGAATTGGGTGGTGGAAACTAATCCCTTTGAAGGAGGAAGTGATCATACACCATTTTTGAATGCGAATATTCCAGGACTTTTGCTTTGGCATTTTACGGATCAGTTTTACCATACTGACAATGACCGATTGGATAAAGTCTCCCAAGAAACTCTAAAAAATGTAGCCACAGGAGCATTGGTTAGTGCTTATACCTTGCTAAATGCTGATGCCAATACTGCCGAGAAAATGATTGAAATGCTTCTTGAAAAAGCTTCTCACCGACTTGAGATAGAGGTCGAACTTAGCAAAAAGGCTATTGCAGCGGGAGGATCTAAAGAAAATGAGCAAATAATCCTGGATACTTGGATCGACTTTTATGAAAAGTCACTGGACACGATCAAGGATTTGCTGCCAGCCGATGATGTTGAAATTTTAAAAAAGATAACAAAGGCCAAAACAGCATTCAAAGCACAAGTGATCGAATTTCAGTTATAATATATTTTATTCTTACGGCAGCTCAATTGAGTTTGAAAATTGAGCATTATCCATTTTAAATCCCAAAAGCTCACTTCAGCTAATCTTCTCCAAAGCTGAAAGCTTTTAGGGCTCAATTCTTCGGTAAATACTTTTCAGGGATTGGACTTTCTTCGGATTCCTGCATCCAGTAGATATTAATAATCCACCATCTTTTGCCATCGTTCAGCAGTTGAATACTGTTAATTCCCCTCGCAAATGGCGTATCCATTGATTCATTATTGTAGGAATTATAGGTGCTGAATACCTGTGTGATAGTACCAAATGTGTCCGCTGTTCTATGGCTTTCTTTCTCAAAGAAACCGGTGTCAACCAACATTTTTCCAGCTCTGGAAATATACACTTCTGGTGTCAAAAAAGTAGCTCCGATTACACCAGCTTGGTTTTTGCCAGAAGGGATCAGCTTGGCCTCTGGATGGAATAGATATTTGAATAACTCCCAATCTCTTTCTTGACCCTTTTCTACGGAAATCACTCCGTACAATGTTTCTATTGTGCTATCAAGCGTCTGAACCTTGCTTAGGTATTTGGCATCCGTGGATTGCGCATTTACGGTCATCGAAATGGC
>JBLGAM010000029.1:0-32312 GCA_047612305.1 Planctomycetota bacterium
ATTGGGTAATTGATTTGGGACCAGAAGGAGGAAATAGAGGTGGACATCTAACCTTTGCCGGAACTCCCGAGGACTTGGCAAAAGAATCGGAAAACTTTACAGGAAAGTATTTGAGGGAGAGTTTTGTGTAAGGTCTCCCGCGAAGGTGCTAAGGCGCAAAGAATAGTCAAATATTTTAGCTCTAATCTAGCGCGAGTCTTCTGACTTGTGCTTAACATGTTGAAGTCTTCAGTTTATATAGGTCCAAGTCTGAAGACCATGAACCAGTTGAACTCCCGAGGACTTGGCAAAAGAATCGGAAAACTTTACAGGAAAGTATTTGAGGGAGAGTTTTGTATAAGGTCTCCCGCAAAGGCGCTAAGGCGCAAAGAATAGTGAAACATATTAGCGCAAATCCCAACTAGGGCAAGTCTATTGATAAACCCATTTAGCCCAAGTCTCCTGGCTTGGGCTAAATTCATTGCAGTCTTCAGTTTATATAGGCCCAAGCTTGAAGACTTTAACTATTTGATTAATAAAAATTTAACTTAAATGTGAAACAAAGGTAGAAATCTAACTTTTGCAGGAATGCCTTAAGATATGATGAAAGAGGAAGGGAATTATACTGCGAAGTATGTATGGAAGGCTTTTATTTGATTATCAAATCTATCAAATTCCCAAAACCTGATCGATCTTTCTATATTCGTGATAATAAATCGGAATCTTAGCTCAGCTGGTTTAGAGCGCTGCTTTGACAGAGCAGAGGTCAGGGGTTCGAATCCCTTAGGTTCCACATTCAATCCTCTACCCTGAAAATCGAAAGTTTGATTTACGATTTTCAGGGTAAATCAAAGAAGATCTATTGCTAAATTTCTAGGCCTTCTTGACAGCAAAAAGACGAACTACAGAAGCTTTCCCTGCATGATAAAGTCCTTCGGTTAATTCTGTTTCTGTTTCATAAGCTTCCAAAAAATCAAAGCCTTTAAAATCCCCCTTTAGCTCTTCCAAATCAAAAAGCATTGACTCATCCTTTGGGCCTCCAGCATTCGGATTACCTTTCTGATGAGTAAAATGCTTTTTACTAAAGCATTCTAAAATAAGAATACCTCCATTTTTTAGATATGCACTTAGTTTTTGATGAAAAACCCTTCTTTTAACTTCAGGGAAATGAGCAAAGGAAAATGCGATCGCATCAAAATAATTGGCTTGATAATCTGCTTCTTCCAAGTCTTCAACCCGATAGTCAATCGTAACTCCATTCGTCAATGCAAGCTTTTCTGCTTTCTTTTTACCTTCGACACTGATATCAAAAGCAAAAGCATCCCAACCTAAATGGGCAGCAAAAACAGCATTTCTTCCTTCTCCTTCCGCAGGAAATAAAACCCGTCCAGGAGTCAGGTCCAAAAGTTTATATTTTAAATACTGATTAGGCTCTTTGCCATAAGCAAAGTCTGGTTGACTGTATCGCTGATCCCAAAAATTCATATCAAAATTCCATATAATAAAAATGGAGTGTCCATTGACTCTCCATTGATCACAAATTTATTTAACACATTGGTTGACATTACTCCATGTGCCTCCATTAATGACATTTTGAAAACCACCCTGTTCTAAAATACTCTTCGCCTGTCTACTTCGATTGCCACTCCTGCAAAAAACCACAATGTTTTTGTTGCCTTTGAATTTTGCCAACTGGCTTCCGATTCTATCCAGGGGAATATTAACTGCCCCTTTCACACTACCTGAGGCAAATTCAGCGGCAGATCTTACATCCACCAAAAATGCTCCATCTTTGATTGCTTCGGTGAGCCTTACATTGTCTGTTCCACCGAAAATTGCTGAGAAAAAGCCCATATCTATACTTGTTTATTAGTCACAATATTATTTCCCTTCTCTTTCCATTGTTTCATTCCACCAGAATAATTCTTGATCTGATTAAAACCATTTTTCCTCAATAAAGAATATGCAATAGCAGCGCGATCCCCACTTTGACAGTGAATTACTACCTGTTTGTCTTTACTGATTTTATCCAGATTATCCTCAATCGTTCCTACAAAAACATGATCAGCCCCTTTCACATGGCCAGCATTAAATTCTGTAGTATTTCTTACGTCAACCACCTGTACCTCATCTTTTTCTGCCAAGACCTTGAACTCTTCAAGATCAATTACCTCTGCTCTTTGCAAGTCCAAGCCCAAATCAGAGATATCCTCAACAAATCCGTAAATATTGTCCAAACCAATTCTCATCAATTTTCGAGTTAAATCCTCCATCTGACTTTTATCTGCCACAAGAGTAAATTGCTCCTGATAGTTTAGGATCCAACCTGCCCAAGTAGAAAAGGAATTATTACCTTGAATGTTGATACTTCCTGGCAAAAACCCGTTAGCAAAGTCCACTTTATCTCTGGTATCTATGACTTTCAATCCATCCTTATATGCGGTTAGGAATTGCTCTTTTGTCAATTTAGCGTGCTTAGGTACTTCCACAAGCAAAGGTCTATCTACCTTGTTCAGGTGCTTCATTGTTGCGAAATATTTGGGGGGTTCTGGTTGGCCATCCAAAAGATAATCCACAAAAGCCTTTTCATCAGTTGCAAACTGAAATGCCCAGTTTCGGATTTTTTCATATCCTATCGTAGAACTAGGTACAGAGCCCAAAGCTTTTCCACAAGCTGAACCTGCGCCATGCCCAGGCCAAACCTGTACATAGTCAGGAAGCTCAGCGAATCGCTGAACAGAATCAAACATTTGCTTGGCACCTATTTCTTGCGTTCCCACAATTCCAGCTACTTTATCCAATAAATCAGGTCTGCCAACGTCTCCTACAAAGACAAAGTCTCCTGTAAATACCATCACAGGTTGATCAGTAGCTGGATGATCTGTCAACAAGAAACTAATACTCTCTGGCGTATGTCCAGGGGTATACAGTACTTCCAAGGTCAAGTTCCCTATGTTGATTTTATCCCCGTGCTGCAATCCTTCATGTTCAAATTCATATTGCCATTCTGCAGGACCTTCATTGGATAGGTACATTTTGGCACCAGTCACTGCCGCCAATTCTCTAGAACCACTCAGAAAGTCTGCGTGAATATGAGTTTCCGTGATATGTGTGATTTTCATATTGTTTCGCTTAGCGATATCCAAATAAACATCTATATCTCGTTGAGCATCTAGAACAATCGCCTCACCTTTAGCCTGGCAACCAATGAAATAGCTTGCTTGCGCAAGAGTTTTGTCATATACGTGTTGAAAATACATTTTTATCTTTCGTTTTAAATTATGCTTCAAATACGAGATAAATTTATTCCTACACAGGTACTTTTGTCACATTTGGAAGAAGTATCTCCATTTTATTAAAAATCAAGAGGATGGAAATCAAAAGCTTTTTTTTAATCGGTGTGAATGCTAACGCCAAATCCTTCTAAATTCAAGTCTTCAATCTTTACCCCTCCTATGAAAAAACATTTCCTACTGACTTTAATCCTTTTTACAATAACAATTTGCACTTGGGCACAAATCCAGACTCCAGAGCAGTTTCTGGGCTATAAACCCGGTGATCGGTTCACCCCGCACCATCGAATGGTTGATTATTTTGAGCATGTAGCTTCAAATAATCCGAATGTTAAACTAATCCAGTATGGTGAAACCAACGAAAAGCGCCCGCTGATAATGGCGATTTTTTCCAGCACGGAAAACATGGCGATCTTGGAAGAAATTCGTACAGACAACCTCAAGCGAGCTGGTTTGATGGAAGGAAATCCTATTCACTCCATTCCGGTCAATTGGATGTCGTTTAATGTCCATGGAAATGAATCAGTTGGAATGGAAGCGGCGATTTCAGCTTTTTATACACTCGCAAATCCTGCAAATGCCAAATCTCAGGAATGGTTGAAAAATCAGGTGGTCATCATTGATCCGGCAATCAACCCAGACGGCAGAGATCGCTATTCCAACTGGTACAATCAAAAAATGAACACTACGCTTCAGCCAGATCTACAATCTATGGAGCATAGTGAGCCTTGGCCGGGAGGTCGTGCCAACCACTATTTATTCGACTTGAATCGGGATTGGGCATGGCAAGTACAAGTGGAATCTCAGGCAAGATTGAAAATGTATCAGCAATGGATGCCACAGCTTCATCTCGACTTTCATGAGCAGGGAATCAACAATCCATTTTACATGGCGCCTGCCGCTGAGCCTTTGCATGAGCAGCTTAGTCCTTTCCAGCATGAGTTTCAGGATATTTTTGGAAGAAATACCGCAAAGTATTTTGATGAGATGGGTCGATTCTATTTCACCAAAGAACGATTTGATCTGCTTTATCCATCCTATGGGGATTCTTACCCGATGTTTAATGGTGCAATCGGTATGACGATCGAACAAGGTGGCGGAGGCCAAGCCGGCCGTGGTGGCTTCAATTCAGTTGGCGATACGGTGACCTTGAGCTATAGAATAGAAGGACATTACACTGCGGCCATGTCGGCAACGGAAGTGACTAGTCAAAATGCAGAACGGCTTCTTTCGGAGTTTACTAAGTTTTACAAAGACAACTCCACTAACCCTAAAGGCAAATACAAAAGTTTTGTGATCAAAGGGGAAAGTAATCCTGCTCAAGTAGCCAAATTGCTTGAACTGTTGGATAAAAATGGAATTCGCTACGGCAAAGCAGGCGCAAAGTCAGGTTTAAAAGGTTATGAATATGAAACTGGAAAATCTACAACTTTTGCTACTTCTGCAGAAGATATAGTGATCTCTGCCTATCAACCAAAGTCTGTTTTGGCACAGGTATTTTTCGAGCCAAAACCACAACTCAACGATAGCATTACTTACGATATCACGAGCTGGGCAATGCCTTATGCTTACAATGTTGAAGCCTATGCTTTGGAAACCCGATTGGATCCGACTGGAGCTTATGAAAAACCAGCTTTCACAGCAAATATCGCAGGCAAAACTCCAGTGGCCTATATCGCTGGCTGGCATGGAACTCGGGATGCAGCTTTTCTATCAGCACTGTTGAATCAGGGAATCCGCGTGAAATATCCGGAATTTCCTTTTAAAACAGAAGGTAAAAGCTTTCCGGCAGGAACCCTGCTGATCACTAAAGGTGGAAATGAATACGTGGCCAACTTTGATCAAAAAGTGGTGGAGACTGCCAACAAATTTGGCATCCAGCTCGAAACAACCATGACTGGCTATGTGGAAGAAGGCAAGGATTTCGGTTCTCCGAATATCCGAGTGATCCAAGCTCCAAAAGTCGCATTAGTAGGAGGGCAAGGGACAAATTCCCTTGGATTCGGTGAACTTTGGCACTTTTTCGAAAAGGAGCTCAACTATCCATTAAGCACTTTGGAACTAGAAGATATGGCTCGCTATGATCTCAACAAATACGATATAATCATCCTGCCATCAACCCGCGGAGGAAGCCTAAACAAAGCTGCTCAGGACAAGGTAATGGACTGGGTAAAAGCAGGTGGGAAGCTGATAGCAATCGACGGTGCTTTAAATTTCTTTGCGAATAAAGAGGGATTTGCGTTGAAGAATTTTGACACAGACGAGGAGAAGAAAGCAGCAGAAAAAGCAGCAGACTCGCTTGCAAAAGCTGAGCGATTGGCTCCTTACATAGAAGGTGAGCGATTGTCGATCTCAGGAGGAGCTGCTGGCGCAATCTACCAAGTAGCAATGGATGAAACACACCCTCTAGGATATGGTACGGGTGGCAAATTCTATACTTTGAAGAATAACTCCAGCAAATATGCTTACCTGACGGATGGCGTAAATGCAGGTAAAATCATTTCAAATGATTCTTATCGAACTGGCTATATCGGCTACAAAATCAAATCTTCCATGGGAGGATCTCTGGCAATTGGAGCTGAGAATCTTGGTCGTGGCGAGATAGTTTACTTTGTGGATAACCCGATCTTCCGTGGCTTCTGGGAATCTGGAAAGTTGGTATTAAGTAATGCAATCTTTATGGTGGGACAGTAAGAAGATGTAAGATTTTAGATATAATAAAGGATTTACCGGCTGCTGAAAAGTGGCCGGTTTTTTTGTGGTCGGATAAAACCAACTTGACATTCTGAATTACTCAAGCCTATTTTGTCAATTAGAAACAATAATACTCCTTTTAAATAATGTTTTGGCGAAAAATGGATTCAAAGTAATTTTCTGAAAGGAGATTACTTATATTTTCTTACCAATCAATCCTTTATCAAGACACCCAAAATTATGAAGAACAATAGAAGAGACTTTTTCAAAAAGATAGGAGTAGGCACAGCAGGTCTAGGGCTTGCTTCCACGATTCCATTTACTTCCTGTGCCTCAGATTCGAAAGAAGCGCTCGACTCAGATGAGCAATTTCTCCAAATCGGAGATGATATTGCTATCGCAGAAACCACCCAAGGAAAAGTCAGAGGATACCTGTTAAATGGAATCTATACCTATTTGGGTATTCCTTATGGCGCAGACACTTCCGGGAAAAATCGCTTTATGCCTCCTCAAAAGCCAGACCCCTGGTCTGATGTAAAGTCTACGATCTGGTGGGGAAATACAGCACCACAAATCATGGACAATCGTTATGCGAATGTGAATGCTTCATTTGCAGACCATTGGAATTACGATGATCTCAGCGAGGATTGCCTCCGTCTGAATGTATGGACTCCACAAATTGCAGATGGAAAAAATCGGCCCGTAATGCTTTGGCTTCATGGAGGCGGATTCACCAATGGAAACGCCGTGGAGCAAGATGGGTATCATGGGGAAAACTTCGCTAAAAAAGGAGACGTAGTCTTCGTTTCGATCAATCACCGCTTGGGTCCCTTGGGATTCACTGACTTATCGGGCGTAGGAGGAGAAAAGTATGCCGCTTCCGGCAACGTCAGCCAATTGGATATCATCGCTGCTTTAGAATGGATACGAGATAACATCTCCAATTTTGGAGGTGACCCAAGCAATGTCACCATTATGGGTCAATCTGGGGGTGGCGCAAAAGTCACCTGTACCATGGCAATGCCTGCTTCAGCCGGATTGGTGCATAAGGGAGTGGCGCTGAGCGGATCCATGCTGGTCGCAAATGAGCAAAGCTACAGTCAAAAATTAGGGCAATATGTGATGGAAACTGCTGGCTTAACGCCGGCAACTTTGGATCAACTTCAGGATTTGAGTTGGAGGGCCTATATCGATGTGGCCAATGAAGCCTTGGCACGGATGAGAAAGGAAAATCCTCAGCCAGGTTTCCGTGGTGGATTTGGACCGGTGGCAGATGGAGTTCACGTTCCGAAAGGAGAGTTTTTCACAGAAACCGCAAGTCATGCAGCAACTATGCCTCTGATTATTTGTACGACATTTCATGAGTGGAATCCTACCCGTACCTCCCCTGAACTCGAAAAAATCGATATTCCAGGTGTGGTGGAGAAAATCAAGGAGCGTTTTGGAGATCAATCTGAAGCCATTGTTGCTGCGTACCAAAAAGACTTCCCGGGTGCATCACCATCAGATATTTGGGCGATGGTTCTTTCGAACAGACAAAATGCAGTCAAAGCCGCAAATGCAAAATCCACCCAATCCGCTCCGGTTTACTTAGCTTGGTTTGGATGGGAACCCAATCTTTACTCTGGTCGAATGAAGGCTTTTCACTGCATTGATATTTGCTTTTGGTATGCGAATACCGATCGAATGTATACCCATACCGGAGGTGGAAGTAGACCAAGAGCCCTATCCGAAGGAATGTCATCCGCTTTGATTTCCTTTATGAAAACCGGAGATCCAAATGGCAGCAAACTTCCATCATGGCCAAAGTATTCGGCTGAAAATGGAGAAACTATGATTTTGAATGATCAGAGCGAAGTCAAAAACAAACCAGACGGAACTGGATTAGCCAGTTTGCCTGCATAATAACTTAGAAAAAGGGACTCAATTGAGTCCCTTTTTCTTTTCATCTCAAATAAATAGGATAGGTGATTTTATTTATAAAAGGAAAGGCCTAGTTTAACTTCCATGAAACGCTACCCCTTCTATATAATCATTCTGTTATCCTTCCTTTTTTCCTGTGATTCTTCAGCGATTCCTCAAGAAATCATTTTGGAAAAACTAATGGAAAGCACCCAAAGCTGGAATGGAGATACTTTACCGGCTTACCCAACAGGCCAACCAAAGATTACGATCCTCAAAGTAACCATTCCACCCAAAGCTAAGTTGAAACTGCACGAGCATTTGGTAATCAATGCAGGAGTATTGATCAAAGGGGAATTGACCGTTGTCGATGAACATGGGAATAAACTTGAATTAAAAGCAGGTGACCCAATTGTCGAGCTAGTCAATACTTTCCACTATGGAATAAATGAAGGATCTGAAACTGCAGAAATCATCGTCGTATATGCAGGCGATGTAGCTACTCCGATTACTGTAATCAAAAAATGAAAATCCTAACCTTAGCCCTCTGGCTAATTTCATCTTGCGTTTTTGCGCAAAACAAAGAAAGTTATCATGTTATTAACATTCTTGGAGCAACGACCTATTCCACACCAGACTTTGATGCACAAATTATTGGAAGAATAGATTTTGGGAAAATTCTTTATTTCGAAAAAGTTCTTGACAAAACTTCGAAAAAGCGAGTATCAACAGAATTGGAGTTAGAAGGTAATTGGATTAAAATTATACTTCACTCTAGTTATGGCTACATTTTCAGCTCAGACTTATCCATAAAACCTACTGAATTAATCATTGATCACAATGATTTGCAAACAGTAAACTTACTTGGTAAGGAGTTGGAAAGAGAAAAAACAACCGAAGAAGTTACTGGAGAATTCGGTACGTTTCCTTTGGTAAAAATCAAAACAAAATTTGAAAGAGCTATTCTCAATGAGGAAATATCCGACGGATGCCACAGTTGGAAATACACCTTAGAAGGCTTTACTCTCTCAGAAGCTTATCATCAGTTAATCAACTTGACCTCCGGAAAATACACGAACCAAATTGAAATTCCAGCAACCATCTCCCGTAAAGGGAATGTTTGGAATTTTTCAAACCTCGATGCGATCCAAGAATTGAAATTGCATGACTTGGGAGACGGTAAATTCAAGATTACTTTATATTCCTGCACTTAAGAAATCCTACTACTTTTTTCTATTTTGTGTGAGATTTCACCCTAATCATTCCATGTCTGAATTTGATTACATCGTTGTTGGTGCCGGTTCGGCAGGTTGTGTCATAGCAAACCGTCTTTCGGAGGATCCTGCCAATCAAGTGTTACTTTTAGAAGCTGGTGCTCCTGACAAAAAACTAGAAATCAAAATTCCTGGAGCTTACACCAAGCTACATAGATCTGAAGTGGATTGGGGCTTTTGGTCGGAACCTCAAGAGCAATTGGACGGCAGAAAACTCTTTCTTCCAAGAGGTAAAACACTCGGAGGCAGCTCCTCCACCAATGCAATGGCTTATGTTCGTGGTAATAGCGCAGACTACGATGAGTGGGCCGCTTTGGGAAATAAAGGTTGGGACTACGAATCAGTTTTACCTTATTTCAAAAAATCCGAATCCAACGAAGATATCCACAATGAATTTCATGGTAAATCTGGTCCCTTAAATGTGACTTTCGCAAAAGGTTATAAAACCCCCTTTGCAGATGCATTTGTAGAAGCTTGCGCGGAAAATGGAATTCCAAAAAATCCAGATTACAATGGGGCGGAGCAAGCTGGCGCAAGTCTGATGCAGTTTACCATCAAAAATGGCAAGAGACATAGCACTGCTGGTGCTTTTCTTAAACCTATTCTCAAAAGAAGTAATCTTACCATCAAAACTCAAACTCTGGTAAGTCGCGTCCT
Source organism: Planctomycetota bacterium (assembly GCA_047612305.1). Lineage (GTDB taxonomy): Bacteria > Bacteroidota > Bacteroidia > Cytophagales > Cyclobacteriaceae > Algoriphagus. The sequence continues at coordinate 9,800 of JBLGAM010000029.1, forward strand.
GCTGAAAAATGATATAGCGATCGGTGTAGAGGCAATCAATCGAAAAGGTGGAGTTGAGCAAATTTTCGCAAACAAAGAAGTAATCCTTTCTGCTGGGGCATTCCAATCTCCACAGATTCTGATGCTTTCCGGAATTGGAGATCCGGACGAATTAAAACCTTTTGGAATCGAATCTAAGGTGAATCTCCCTGGAGTAGGTAAAAACCTTCAGGATCATTTATTCTTTAATTGCTCCGCTTTAAGTAAAAAACAAGAAGGCTTCAATCATCATACCACTCCTTTGAATCAATTCAAAGGGATTATCCAACTTTTCCTGAGCCAAAAAGGGGCTTTGACTTGCAGCCCACTGGAAGCGGTCGCCTTTTACAATACCAATGAAGAATCTGGAGTAGATTTTCAATTTCACTTTGCCCCAATTCAAATTGGAGCTGATTACAAAACAGACTTCCATGATATTTCCACATTTCCAACAGTAGATGGCTTTACAATTTTACCTAGCCTAATCAAGCCGAAAAGTAAAGGGTTTGTGACTTTGAAATCAGCTGACCCAATGGCAGCTCCTTTAATTCAACCTAATTTCCTCACAGAAAAAGCAGATTGGGAGACTTTGATTCGTGGCACCAGAAAGGCCCTCGAATTACTGAATTCAGATGCTTTTGCTCCTTACCGGAAAGCGATAATCACTCCTCCCGATCAATCAGATGAAGGGATCATCTCCCATATCAAAAAATCTGTGGAGACCATTTATCATCCTGTGGGTACTTGCAAAATGGGCAATGATGAATTTGCCGTTGTGAATGAAAAACTCCAAGTTCATGGAATTCGAAATTTACGAATTGCAGATGCCTCCATCATGCCGAAGATTGTTTCTGGAAATACAAATGCGGCCTGTATCATGATTGGGGAGAAAGCCGCAGATCTCATCCTGAAATAAACTTCGGACAGTTCTTTTATTGAAAATAATGTGGATAACTTGGAAAAGCTTAGAATAGTATAGCACACATTACACCTGATTTACCGCTTCAATTAACCATAAGTCACATATAATCAATTGTTTGTTTTAAATTTTGTTTATTGAGAAAATCGAGTTTCCATTTCTGTAACCTTCACCTATTCATTAACCCAAAATGAGAAAATTCTTCCAATTATCCTTTAGCTTTTTTCTCTTTTTCAACTTATCCACATTTGCACAGCTATCCCAGCAAAGCAGGGATTCCATCGCAAAGCTCAGTCAAGCCGATCACCGATTGATGATGCAGGAACTTGGTTTAGACTCACTAAGGCCAGGTCCTTCCGGCAATCCTGCTGCCCCAAATGCAGCTAACTCAGATGAATCCAAAGCCACACCTTATAGCAACTTACCCGACCCGCTGATTTTTGAAAATAGAAGTCCTGTGAAGAACGAGAAAGATTGGGAAAAAAGAAGGGAAGAGCTGAAAGAGCATTTCGCAAGGGAAATCTATGGTCGAATGCCTGAAAATATCCCAAATGTAACCTGGAAAATCATTGAGGAGAAAGACAGCCTTTTCGGAGATGTAAAAGCACGATTCAAGAAATTGATCGGGCATGTGGATAACTCTTCCTATCCAGACCTCGAAGTAAACTTAGAATTGATGATGGCCACTCCCTTGGAAGCAAAAAGTGCTGTTCCCTTAATCATGCAATTCAGTTGGGTTTGGCCAGTGGGCATGAACCGTCCAAAGCCTGAAGGTCCAACCTGGCAAGAACAAATCTTAAATGAAGGCTGGGGTTTTGCGATGATCATTCCGACAAGTTTCCAAGCAGATAATGGCGCAGGCCTTCGAGCTGGAATAATTGGCCTAGTCAATAGGGGCGAGCCTCGGAAATTAGATGATTGGGGAACACTCCGTGCTTGGGGCTGGGGAGCTAGCCGCGCTTTAGATTATTTAGAATCCGATCCTTTGGTAGATGCCAAGAAGGTCGGAATCGAAGGCTTGTCTCGCTATGGAAAAGCTGCCTTGGTAGCTATGGTAGACGAACCTAGATTTGCCATTGGTTTCTTTGCCTCTTCAGGCGCAGGAGGCACAAAGATTTTTCGTAGAATTTATGGAGAGCAGGTGGAAAACCTCGCTTCTGCTGGCGAATACCATTGGTTTACTCCAAATTTCATTAAATACGCAGGAGCACTGACTCCCATGGATATGCCAATTGATGCGCACGAGATGTTAGCACTTTGTGCACCTCGACCGGTCTTTATTTCAAGTGGAGATCCAGAGGTAGAAGGTCATTGGATCGATGCAGTCGGAATGTTCAAGACTTCAGTAGAAGCAAGTCCCGTATATGAGTTGTTGGGAAAGAAAGGAATTTCAACCGAAATCTATCCTGGTACTAATGTTGGGCTTTTGGAAGGAGATTTAGTATTCCGCCAACACGATGGTGGACATACTGAAGGCTCAAATTGGAGATATTTTATTGAGTTTGCTAAGCCTTACTTTAACCAGAAAATCGATATTATTCCTTAACAAGGAATTGGTTTAACTACTCTGACCCATCCTAAGTAGCTGCTCAGCAAATTAAAACTTCTGATTTTTCCCATTATCCTTAATTTCAACCGTTTTCCAAAAAACTCCTACTGCTATTTTTAATTTGGGCTTCTGATTGCCCAATCTATTCTTATAAATTAGCCTCTTTCAATCCCAATTTTATGACCGATTTTAAAAATTACAGTGTCCCTTATCAGGCTGCTGATTCTTATTCCAAACGGGTTGCTTATTTCTCGATGGAATTTGCCGTACATCAACCACTCAAAATCTATTCCGGTGGACTTGGATTTCTTTCAGGGTCTCATTTGCGTAGCGCCTATGAGCTTAACCAAAACCTGATCGGAATCGGGATTCTTTGGAAGTATGGCTACTATGATCAAAGCCGGAATCAAGATCAAACCCTCAAGCCGGAATGGTACGAAAAAACTCACTCCTTCTTAGAAGACACGGGAATCAAATTTGAAATCACAGTTCATGCCGCCCCTGTCTGGGTAAAGGCTTGGTACCTTGCTCCTGAGACGTTTAATAGTGCTCCTCTTTTCTTGCTCAGTACAGACTTGCCTGAAAACGACTACCTCAGCCAAACAATCACCCATCGCCTTTACGATTCAGATACTGCAGCTAAAGTTGCGCAGTTTATGCTGTTAGGGCTTGGCGGCGCAAAATTGATCGATGAGCTCAACTTCAATCCGGATGTATATCATTTGAATGAAGCGCATGGTGTAAGTGCAGTTTTTCATTTAATGAAAAAATTTGGAAATAAAGAAGAAGTTACAAAGCGAGTAGTTTTCACTACACATACTCCGGAAGAAGCCGGAAATGAAAAACATGACATCTACCTCTGCGAGCGTATGGGTTATTTTAATGGCTATTCGCTCCCAGATGTGAAAAAACTAACCGGAATGCGTGGTGACCTTTTTAATCATAGTTTGGCTGCCTTACGATTTGCCAGAAAGGCAAATGGTGTCAGCAAACTCCATGGAGAAGTGAGTCGGGAAATGTGAAAAGATTATGAAAATATTCCTGAAATCACGCATGTAACCAATTCTCAGAAATTCAAGTATTGGGCTGATAAGCAGATTTACGACCACATGGAAGCCAGGGATGTGGATAAGTTTGAGGATAAAAGGCATTTTTTGAAAAAGTGGGCTTTAGAAATCATCGCTGATCAAACAGGAAAATTATTCGATCCAAAAGTGTTAACCATTGTATGGGCTAGGAGATTTGCAAGTTACAAGCGTCCGGATTTATTAACCAGAGATATGGCACGATTTGATGCTTTGATGAAAAATACGGAGCACCCGGTTCAGATCATTTGGGCACGAAAACTTTATCCTATAGATTACGGCGCAATTTTTGTTTTCAACCAATTGGTCCATCTTTCCAAAAACTATCCAAACATTGCAGTCTGTGTTGGCTACGAATTAGCGATGAGCAAGCGACTTAACCAAGCTTCAGACGTCTCTGGTTAAATAATCCAAGAGTGCCACGAGAGTCTTCCGGAACTTCAGGGATGACGGCTTCTATGAATGGATCGGTCAACTTTTCCACATTTGATGGCTGAATCTGCGGATTTGCAGACCATGGGAAGAACAGCTTTATCGTCCCTGCTGCTGATTACAAGACCATGATTGTGCCAGATCAGGATAAGTTTGATATGAATAATCTCTTTGACGTATTGGAAAAAGAGATTGTACCTACTTATTATGATGAGCCAGAGGCTTGGCGAAACATTGTTCACAAAGGGATGCATGATGTCCAGAATGAATTTGAAAGTAATCGAATGGCGAAAGAATATTACGAGCGCATGTATAATTCCTAATCCAATCTACTGAGAAATGAAAGCCCATGTTTGAGATAAAGACATGGGCTTTTTTGTAATTTGTATAAAATTAGACCTACCCAATGGCAATTTCACACATTAGTAAAAAAGGTATTTCCTCTCCCGAAAGCGTGAAATTCGGGGAAATTAGGGAAGGGATTCAATCATTGATAAATTCTGAATATCGTGGCTTCGAAACCGAAAATGTAATTTCATTAGAGGAATTGAATCTTTACCAAAGAAAATACCTCACCTCTCGGATAATAGAAGAGCGTGGAGAACTAGCCAAAATAGATCAAGATGTGATGACGGCGATTCAATCCAACACCATTCTTTCTGAAAATATTCAGGATGAAGTCGAAGGAAATTTGAGTTTTGGAGATAAACTGGCTGATCACATCGCCACATTTGGCGGCAGTTGGACTTTTATCATTTCCTTTTTTAGTTTCATTATAATCTGGATTGGAATAAACATTTTTATCCTGATTACCCGGCCTTTTGATCCTTTTCCTTTTATTTTATTGAATCTAATTCTTTCATGTCTTGCCGCCATTCAAGCCCCCATCATTATGATGAGTCAAAACCGCCAAGAATCGAAAGATCGTCAGCGAAGCGAACACGATTACAAAATCAACCTGAAAGCAGAACTAGAGATCAAACTTCTTAGCGAAAAAATGGATCATTTACTTGTGCATCAAAACAAGAAACTCCTAGAAATCCAGGAAATCCAAACTGACTACTTGGATGATCTAATCAAAGCAGTGCGGAAGGGAACTAAATAATTCCAAAGTCTAAAGCAACACTATTTTGCGAAATCTTATTCTCAGTAAAAGCCACTTCATGAAGACCAAAAAATCCATTGCCCTAATTCTATTTTTAACATTATCAGCTTTGCCGCTTATAGCCCAAGAAATCATGCCACCAGCACTTCCTTGGGATGGAAAAAGCAAAGAATTGATTATGGATAAGTATGATCCCTGGGCAACACCCTTTGAAAAATCGGAGGGCTTGGAATCTCCAAACTATGCAGAAACCATGGCTTGGCTAGAAAAGCTGGCAAGTGAATCTGCCTACCTCACGATGACTAATGCAAGAATCTCCGAACAGGGACGAGTCATCCATTTGGTGATAGCTTCCTTAGACCAAGATTTTTCATCATCTGAGTTATCCACATCCAGAAAGCCTCTTATTTTGATTCAAGCAGGAATCCATGCTGGAGAGATCGATGGGAAAGATGCCGGAATGATGCTACTTCGGGATATCGCACTTGGGGATAAAAAGGAATTATTGACCAAGGCCAATATCCTTTTTATCCCAATCCTAAATGTGGACGGGCATGAGCGTCGAAGTGAATTTGGTCGAGTAAATCAACGAGGACCAGTGGAAATGGGCTGGCGAACCAATGCCCAAAACCTGAATCTGAATCGTGATTATACCAAGTTGGAAACAGTGGGAATTAAAGTCCTCGCAGATATAATAACTAGATACGATCCGGACCTATATATCGATGTGCACGTAACTGACGGAGCAGATTATCAGTATGACATTACTTATGGCTATGTGGCAACAGGTGGTTATTCACCAGCAATCTCTTCTTGGTTATCCACAAGCTTTAAGCCAGAAGTAGATCAAGCCTTAAAAAATATGGGGCATATTCCAGGTCCTCTTTTGTTTGCTGCGAATGGGGATGACTTTTCTGGAGGAAATATTGCCTTTTCCTTTAGCCCCCGTTTTTCTCATACCTATGGAGACATCCGTCACATGGCTTCGATTTTGATTGAAAATCATTCCTTGAAACCATTTGAACAACGGGTTTTAGGTACTTATGTATTTTTAGAACAGGCGATCAATTCGCTAGGAGATCATTTTGAAGCTTTGCAAGTTGCAGTTGAATCTGACTCCGGTCAACCAAAAGAAAGTATTCCTGTAAAATTTAAATTCAGGGAAACCGTCGCAGACTCCATGCAATTTCTTGGTGTCGCCTCTTCGAAAGTCACCTCTGAAATTACCGGTGCGGAATATGTAAAATGGGAGGGCCAAGCAATCACGCAAGTGGTTTCAAGTCTCTTGATGGATGTGCCTGAGCTTTCTGTTTCAGTTCCAAAAGCATATTGGGTTCCTGCAGAATGGAGTAATCTCATTGAAAAGATGAAACAGCATGGGATCGAACTCGAAACATTGACTGAAGCAAAAGAACTGAAGCTGGAGTTTTCTGTTGTTGATAACTACAAAATGGGAACACAGCCCTATGAAGGAATGAGTCGCGTGCAATCCTTTGAACAAGAGAAAGTATATAGAACAGTTACTTTAAACCCAGGATCCGTACGGGTAAAAACTGACCAAACGCTAGGGGAATTAGCCGTTATTTTAATGGAGCCAGAATCTGTGGATAGCTTTTTCCAGTGGGGTTATTTCAATGCCATTTTCACCCAGACAGAATATATAGAAACCTATATCATGGAGCCATTGATAGCAAAGATGTTGGCAGAAGATTCAGATTTGAAAAAGCGATTTGATGAAAAAAAGTTAGATGATCTCGATTTTGCAAAATCTCCAAGAGCAATTTACCAGTGGTTTTACGCGCAGACTCCCTATTACGACCAAAACTGGAAGGTGATCCCGATTGGCCGGGAGTGGTAGGGAAAGTGAGAAAGCTAAAGGGAAAAGTTTGAAAAATACACGTATCGGATGAACCAAGAAAAACCCCAAAGAGAATTTTTCGAGAATGAAATCATATTAAAACTTTATAAGGGGTTTAACAGATCAGATTATGAGAATCGGATTTCCTTTGTTAAAGAACAGGCAGAGAAGGTACGGGAATTCCCTGAGGCAGATATTTTTGAAAAGAACCTGAATAGCTTCATTACACATTGCTATTTGGATGCTGAAAAACACACTGAAGCAATCCCATATTTGAAAAAAGAAGTGGATCTCTCTACTCCCGAAAAGGACCAGTTTTACTTTTTACCGATCGGGTTATTAATACGAAGCTTTCGAAAAACAGGTGAATTCTCAAGAGCATTCAAGTGGAATGAAAAAGCCATTGGATTATTCGAGCATGCCAGTTCATTTGATAAATTGAATGTTCTGAAAGAATATGCTAAATTAATCCGAGACTCTGGAGAAGCCTTTAATTGGGCTTATAAAGCCATAATCAAAGAGCTTATTGACGATTTAGGGTTTACCGAAAAACTTGAAGATCCAATTGAGACCATTTACTCCATAGATAATACACACCGAATTTGGAATAAAAAGCTTGGTGAAATCGTGCTCAAATAAGAGGGCATATAAAGCCGAAATCTTAAAACTCTACCAAGTATATCTTCACGAATGTGAAATAAGATGGTATAGAGATTATGTAGCGGGAATCATCGCGAAAATGAAACAAAAGACTGCACCGTCAAAATAGAACATCTTGCACTCTCAGTGAATGATTTAGAAGAAATGAAAGCTTGGTATTGCGAATCATTTCAGATGACACCTGGAGAAAAGTATGAAAACCAAGTAAAAGGGTTTCAGTCTTATTTTTTAAGCTTTGACGAAGGTGCTCGAATCGAATTGATGTAGAAATCAGGAATTCAGGAAACCCCCAAGCCCAAAGGAATAAACTTTGGCTATGCTCATATCGCGATCTCGGTAGGCTCTGAGGAAAAAGTACTCGAACTGACTGAGCAATTTCGCTCAAAGGGAATTGTGATTATCGGTGAACCTAGAACCACCGGAGATGACTATTTCGAGTCCGTGATCGAAGATCAGGAAGGGAATTGGATTGAGATTACGGATTGAAGCCTCGAGATGGGGTGAAATAATCTCGTCAACTTATACCTTGAAGGTTCCTCCACCTATACGTAATACTCATTTGTCGATCCAGTAAAAGTTTTAGCTTTCATAACTCTCCGCCTAAGTTACTCCCAAAGCAAAGGTACCTTCATTCATTCTTAAGAATTAAAGTCAAGCTCATTCTTATTTCTCCATAAGAAACTTCTTCATTCAACCTTTCAAAAATAGGTTTCAGTGCTATTTCTCTATCCAAGTCATTGAAAGCAATCCTTACCTTATCCACAACGGCTTTTTCTACGAGTTTCTCTAATTCCACGTCTTTTCCTTCAGCATATAATTGTGATAAATGCGAATAAATCGTGGTGATCTGTAGGTCTCTTTTTGCGGCGATTTCCTCGGGGCTAAGCCCATCTTTATATAGCACAAAAGTCTCCAGAGTAGTTGGAATCTTTGTTGGCTTTGTCACAGATTTAAATTTTCTGATGACCTCCATAAAGTCGTCTCCGTACTGATCCGTTTTGTTCATTCCCACTCCGGAAATTGCTAGAAACTCATTGGTTGTGACAGGCATATCACTTGCCATTAGTTTCAAGACTTTGTCACTAAAAATAACGTAAGCAGGCACACTTTTTTCTCGCGAAATTGAATACCTCAACTGCTTTAATTCATCAAATAACTCCGTGTTTACTTCTTCCTCGTCAGCCATTTTCATGACCTTTGGTTTTTTGCTGTTTTTCTCATCAGCAAGAACCGGCAAAGTCAATCTTATGGATTGGTCGCCTTTCAGAACTTTCCATCCAAAGGGTGAAATCTTCAATGCCGATCCTTCGCTATACATGATCTCAATCAAGCCTTGGTTGGCCAACTGAATGATGTAATCTCGCCAATCAATAAAACTTACATCCTTGCCTACGCCATAGGTTTTAAGTTGGGAATAACCTCCCGCGTATACCTCGGCATTGTTGGAGCCTCGCAATACGTTGATTAACATCGTAATCCCTTCCTTCTCCTTCATCCTTGCTATGCCGGAAAGCGCTTTCTGAGCCAACAAAGTGCCGTCAAACTGTTTGGGTGGGTTGGCGCATACATCACAATTCCCGCAATCGTTGATCAAATGCTCTCCAAAATAAGAAAGCAGTATTTTTCTCCTACATGATTTTGCCTCAGCAAATTGCAACATCCGGTTCAATTTTTCCTTTTGCATAGCTGAATTTGCCCCATCATCCGCAAATTGACTGTACAATACAAAATCACCCATGTTGTAATACAACCTTGTTTCAGAAGGCAATCCATCACGACCAGCCCTCCCTATTTCTTGGTAGTATCCTTCTAAATTTTTAGGGAGATTGTAATGAATCACCCAGCGTACATTCGATTTGTCAATTCCCATCCCAAAGGCAATGGTAGCCACAATTATTTTGGTTTCGTCGTGGATAAATGCCGTTTGCACGCGCTCCCTTTCTTCGGGATTCATGCCTGCATGATAAAATGCAACCGAATGTCCATCCTTGTTCAAATAATCCGCAACTTCTTCTGTATTCTTTCTGCTAAGGCAGTAGATAATTCCACTTTCATTCTTTTTCTTTTTCACAAACAGCGCAATTTCCTTCAGCTTCTTATCCTTGGGGACTTGACCTCTTACCTCAATACTTAGATTTTCTCGATCAAAAGAGGAAATAAATAATTTGGAGTCTCTCAATCCCAATTGTTCTTCAATATCTGCTCTGGCAGACTTGTCTGCAGTGGCAGTCAGAGCCATAAACGGAACTTCGGGCAAGGAATTTCGAAATACCTTTAGCTGTGTATATTCTGGTCTGAAATCATGCCCCCACATACTTACACAATGTGCCTCGTCAATGGCCACTAATTTTATATTCAAATCTCTCAACCAGGTATTGCTCACCGAAATTAATTTCTCTGGTGATAAATAAAGCAACTGAATCTCACCCCGCTTAGCTCTGCCGATCACTTCGTTCTCGGCTAGTCGAGAAATAGAGCTATTAAAGAAATCTGCCTGAATTCCGTTGGATTGCAAGGCCTGAACTTGATCTTTCATCAATGAAATAAGGGGCGAGACAACAATCGTAATCCCATCAAAACACAAGGCTGGAATCTGAAAGCACATTGACTTGCCTCCCCCAGTTGGCATAAGTACAAAACTGTCTTTGCCCGCTAGCGCACGCTCAATGATTTCTTGTTGCAAAGGCCGAAACTCATCGTAGCCAAATACATTCTTTAAGAGTGTTTTTGGATTCTTTTCCATGCTCAACTTATATTTTTGGTTTTTGGGTCATTTCCTGGATCTACCTTTATGGAGTATAATCTCATTTTAATATTCTTCTAAGGATTTAAGATGTAATGCTACGATAGGTAGACAACCAGTCATCAATCTTCCCACTAATTTTCTCTGTAATAATTGTACTGTTTTGCAAAAATAGAAAAAAGCCTCCGGATTGGATTTTTCGGTTGGTTCAATCTTGGCTATAAAGACGAACCAATTTCTAGTCTTTAAGGATAGTCGGATTCCTGTGTTTAGTGATTTTGTGTGGCCTGATTGTGACTAAATCGGAAATATTACCTGCATCAGAATAAAACTCACTAGTCCAATCACTCTGAAAAAATAAATTTAAAGAGACGTTGAATTCCTGTTGGAAGATGATCAAAATTATCATCACCCGCGTCACTCCTGCTTACCAATCAAAGAGAAATCAGGCTAGAAAGTATTAAACTCAATAATCGCATTAATCTCCGAAAAATAAGGTGGACAACGTGTTTTCACTACCCTCATTTTTCAACAAGGCTAGACAAGCGGTGTAGAATGTCAAAAAAGCTTTCATGGTTAAGAAAATCTCCGTTCTCACTTCTCCATTCTATTCGTAAAAACTGAATTCGTTCACCCCTTAGCTCCCATTAAACCAATCTTCAAATAAAATCATGTGCCCAATTCTTCACTTCAGTCGCGTTATCCTACACTTCAGTCAGATTTAATTCTTTGAGGCAGTCTTATGCTGCACATTTGATTCAAATACGGATCGAAATGAAAACCAAGCTACTTCTACTGACCTACTTTTTCCTTTTACAATCCTTTGCTTTTGGACAAACGGAGCTGAGTGGGAAAGTAGTGGACAAAAAAGGGATAGCACTTCCGGGAGTAAACGTTTTTATAAAAGGAGGATACGACGGTGCGACCTCCAAAATAGATGGCAGCTACCGTTTTGAAACTGAGTCAAAAGGATACCAGATTTTAGTATTCCAGTTTATGGGTTTCAAATCCAGTCATATCAGCATCGAGTGCAAAGCCGGACTCTTAGAAATCAAGACCATTGTCCTGACTGAAGAAATCACCGAAATGAACGCCGTGACCATCTCTGCTGGCGCTATGGAAGCATCTGATGAAAGCAAATCGGTGATCCTCCGGCCCTTCGATATCGTCACCACGCCCAGTGCTATGGGCGATATCATGGGCGCCTTTCAAACCCTTCCCGGTACAAGTACTGTTGGAAATGACGGCCGGCTTTTCGTTAGAGGTGGAGATGCCAGCGAAGTGGGAATCTATATAGACGGAATGCGAGTCGGTAATGCCTATGGAACTACAGCAGGAAATGTCCCAACTCGGACTCGCTTTAACCCAAACCTATTCAAAGGAACATTCTTCAGCACAGGGGGCTATTCTGCAGAATATGGGCAGGCACTTTCCTCGGCTTTGGCACTAAATACAAAAGACCTTTCGATCCGAAGCCAAGGAGACTTAAGCATCATGTCTATCGGCGGGGGATATTCACATACCCTTGCCAACGAAAAAGAAAGCATGACGGCAAGTGCCAATTATTTCAATCTCTCCCCATACCAAGGCTTAATTAAACAAGAAATTGATTTTGAAAAAGCGCCTAATGGCTGGGATATTGAAATGGCCGCACAAAAAAAAACAGGCAAAAATGGATTGCTTAAAGTAATGGCTCGGACCGAATCCGGTGGAATGATTCTTTGGCAACCGCTTCCAGGAACAGACCACAAGGTTTTGGTTGATCTGAAAAATGATTATAGCTATGCACAGGCAAATTGGAGAACCGCATTCGAAAAAGACTGGATTGTGTTTGCCGGTATATCCTACTCAAAAAACCTAGATAATATTGCTTTTGATTCGCTTCAAATCGAACGGTCAACTCAACTTATCCACCTCAAAAGTACCGCAGTCAAAGATTTTTCAGATCGCTTTTCCGCCAAATTCGGAATGGAGCATTTCATCCATCCCTATTCAGAAAAGTTAATCCGAGAAGGATTGATTAGGGATTTTGAAGATCAGGAAACCTACTTATTTACAGAATGGGATTTCTACCTAAACAAGGACCTAGTTTTCCGTGGTGGTTTGAGAGGTGGAACAAGTTTAGTTTCCGATGAAAAATGGCTGGACCCAAGATTCTCTGTTGCCTACCAGTTGAACGAAAAAGGCCAACTTTCTTTTGCAGCTGGTAGCTTCCATCAACTACCTGTGGAAAACTTCCGCGTCTTGAATACAGAGCTACAAAATTCTGAATCCAATCATCTTATTCTAAACTACCTCTTTTCCAAAGACGGATTAACCTTCAGAGCGGAAACCTTCTATAAGTCTTACCATAGCCTAGTCACTTTTGAAGGAGTCTTGGACAATCCTAACAATTTGGAAAATGGAGGTTCAGGCTATGCGAAAGGAATTGACTTCTTCTTCCGAGATCGAAAAACGTTCCGAAATACTGACTATTGGATCACTTACAGTTTTGTGGACAGCAAGCGAAGCTTTAACCAATTTGAAACTCAGATTCAACCTAGTTTCGCTCCAAAGCACAACCTCTCTGTAGTGGTCAAGCATTTTATAGTTCCTCTCAAATCCCAACTGGGAGCTTCTTTTGCTTACAATGATGGCTATTCATACACCAATCCGAATGTGGATAAGTCCGAAATGAATGCCAAAACCAAGAGCTTTCAAAACCTAAGCATATCCTGGAGCTACTTGCCAAAGCCAAACCTCATCATTCATTTAGCCTGCACCAACGTACTGGGCAGAGATAATGTTTTTGGGTATTCCTTCAGTCCTAAGACTAACACCCAAGGAGCATTTGAATCTATACCTCAAGGACAAGTTGCTCCTCGATTTCTGTTCTTAGGAATTTTCATAACCCTATCAAAAGACAAATCAGCAAATAATTTAAACAACCTATAAATCAAAAAAATGAAAAAGTACATCTTAACTACGCTCCTATCCTTGATGTGGATAACTCTTGCTCTTGCTTCATCTTCTGCATTTGAAGAAGCCCTGCTGAAACAAATTCAAGAAAAAAACAAAATCAAAACCTCCGAAGATGCCCAGTCTGTAATCAATGGGTTTATGCGAATTGCATCAGCAAACGAAGCAGAATGGCTTCCATTATACTATGCGGCATTGACTCAAACGGAAACAGCATTTCGATTTGATGTAAACAAAGATCAGTATTTTGATCAAGCTATAGAGATTACCAAGCAAGCCGCTAAAATCTCTCCCTCCAATTCTGACATCACTGCGCTTCATGGCTATATCTTAATGGGAAAAGTAAGTGTCGATCCTGGAAGCAGAGGTCAAAGTCTAAGCCCTCAAGTCATGGAGCTTTTTGGAAAAGCTATCGCCCAAGATCGTAGCAATCCCAGAGCGGTGAGTTTGATGGCGCAGATGGAATCGGGAATGTCAAAATTCTTTGGTTCTGGTCCAGATAAGGCTTGTGGAATGGCTAGAATGAGTTTGGAGCTCTATCAAAACGAAGAAGCAAAAATATCGGAGACTTACATTCTTCCTACTTGGGGGAAAAACCAAATGGTTGAATTAATGAAAAACTGCAATTGATTTTGATTTAATCGTTTCCACTATTTATAGCTAAGCAAATCATTTCATGGATTTCTATTGAAAAGGTTTGCTAGTTTTTATTTATTTTCAAGCCATGCCCACATCAATAGAAAAAAAGGAAGTACAAGTCGAAAGTGGCATTTGGACCAGTGTTCCAAAATTCTTAGCGATCAACTTAATGATCGCTACTATTTTGATGTTTGTCTTCTGTCCCTCTTGCCTGTTATCATGGGAAGAATTGATTTCTGTTCGGGAAGATTTCATGTTCTCTTTTTTAATATCCTCGGTTTTAAGTTTTGGAGGTAGCCGAGTAGAAAACTTTTTTGAGCCAAGAATTTCTTGGATAAAGCAACCGGTCAAGCGCTTAATCTTGACTATAGTCACTTACATGATCTACTGTTTTATCGCCTCATTCATTGTTGCATTCTTCATTTCTTGGTTTTATGGGTATTTCACTTTAGCGGATGCTCAGTGGATGTATTTGGTCCAATTCACTAAACAGCCGATGATCATTGCTTTTATTTTTATGTCTCTTTTTACCACTAGGTCCTGGCTGTTGGAATGGAAAAAATCAGCCACTGAGGCAGAAAAACTTCGGACAGAAATGTTGGCAAGCCAATACCAAAGTTTGAAGGATCAGCAACCCCCATTTCCTGTTCAATTCACTAAACGTACTTTCCAATCTAGTATATGAGGATGCAGATCGCTCAGCTGCATTTATTCTAAAGCTTTCAAAAATCTACCGATACGTCCTCGAAGTACAGCAAGAAGAATTGGTCGCATTGGAAAAAGAGTTGGACTTTGCTAAAAACTACCTCGAATTGCAAAAAATCCGATTTGAAGAAAACCTAGTATATAACATCAAGGCTACCACCGGTACTGAATCTCTTTTTATACCTCCATTATCCTTGCAGCTTTTACTTGAGAATGCAATCAAACACAATGAGGCTAGTCAAGAGAACCCGCTCTTTATTCAAATCATTCAGGAGGGAAATGAATTGTGGATAACTAACACCTTTCAACCAAAAAAGAACTTGGTAGAACCTTCCACTGGGATAGGCTTGGCCAATATTCGAAAGCGATACCAGCTACTTAGCGAGCAAGAAATTCAAGTCATTCAGACAGCTGATGAGTTTATAGTGAAGCTTCCTCTTCTAAAGTTATCCACATGAAATCGAGCATGACCCAAAGCGACACACAGAGGTATGGTTATAATTCATGCGAAGATTCTATATGGCCTTTAAAAATCAAATTATAATCATATGAAAATAATGATTGTAGAAGATGAACGCCAGGCTGCAACTCGGTTAATAAGATTACTGGAAGGCTATTTTGATCAGGCAGAATATATTCAGGGGCTTGATTCAGTAAAAAAATCAGTACAATGGTTTGCAGAAAATCCGCCTCCTGATTTAATCTTTTGCGACATCCAATTGGCTGATGGAATCAGCTTTGAAATCTTCGAACAGGTAAAGTTATCCACGCCGATTATTTTCACGACCGCCTACGATCAATACGCGATAAAAGCTTTCAAAGTAAATGCGATCGACTATTTACTCAAGCCAATTGATCCGGAAGAATTGGCCAGATCAATTTCAAAATTCAAGGCTAATCAATTAAAACCAAACTTTGATTTAGAAGCACTAAAAGAACTGCTTTTACCGAAGACCACCAATTTCAAATCAAGATTCCTGGTAAAATTTGGGGAGAAGATTCGAAGTATCTCAATTGAAGAAGTTGCTTTTTTCTTTAGTGAGGCACGAGTGACATTTTTACAAACAAAAGAAGGAAAAGAGTTCGTGCTGGATCAAACGCTTGATCAAGTAGAAAGCCAAATTGATCCATCTACCTTTTTCAGACTAAACAGAAAATACCTTTGTTCCTTCCCTTCTATTTCTGATATATTCACTTACTCAAACAGTCGATTAAAAATCAAACTACATAATTGCCAAGATGATGATATTTTGATCAGTCGGGAAAAAACAGCAGATTTCAAGAGTTGGTTAGATGGATAAAGAGAAAACTATGGAAGAAAAGAATCCCGACACAGACCGAAAGCAGGAACAACTCACTTGGCTGGAAAATCTCCAGCGGAATAGTTGGGAACCGGAGGTAATTATCTCGGGTATTACACTTGCATTTTTGTTTGCATTTCCCTCGAAGATTTATACTTTCTCTGCCATGCTAGTACAGGAACTTGGCCTTCATTTTTTAGGAGCAATGCTAGTACTTCTTTATCTAAGTGCAGTAATCAGTGTATTCAAAATCTTTTTTGTGGTCCATTTGGTATTACGATTCATCTGGGCGGGTTTATTGGGATTGAGCTATGCATTCCCTGAAGGCGTGATTAAAGAAAACTTGTTTAAGATTTCAAGGGACTACGAATACCAAAAGCCACGTGAAATGGTGCTGGCTATGGAGCGTATCTGCAGCATGACATTTGCATATCCGATTTCTTTAGTATTTATAATGCTAATTTTTACCTCTTACTTGGGCTTTCTTTTAATTATTTATGTGTCACTAGACATTAGCTTTATCATTATCAGTGTGATAGGATTTATGTTGTTAATGGTTTTTAATAAAAAATCAAACCTGAATAAAAAATATGCAAATAGTATACTGTCTTCTGTAGGCGCCATTTACAAAAGTAACCTCGGAAAATGGTTTAGTATTTTTTATGGATTAGGTATTTTTCTTTTTTCGACACCCCTGATTTATAATGATATCCGTGATTTTTCATTGTTTTTCAATGAGATCAACCTACTAGAAAATGAACTCCGATGGCCTACCAAAGAATTATCATATTCTGATTTCACCAAGAAGAAAGGAGATATCCATGGGTATTCTTGCCAAACGAAATGGTAGATAATGAATTTTTAAGGTTGAGTATTGCGAGGTATCAGGGCGATGACAAGTTTGTTAAAGATCTTAGTGAAAATTTCAGGAATGAATTAGACTCACTAGGATGTCATGAACATAAACATACGCCAGATTTGTATCGCTTTTCTGTGGGTAACGAAGTTTTGAAAGCTGGGACTTGGCAAAGAAATCGAATCCAAGGAACGGATTAAAAAGTTTATGAGACAACTATCCCCATTGATCAGTTGCCGCCTAGGACATACACCTTGAAGGTGGAGAAATTGATTTTTGTATACAATGTATTCTCAAATGCCTCTGAGAAAATTAGACTTAGGGAACAATGGGATGAAATTGATTTTATTAAGAAATAAAAAAAGCGAGACTAGTCAGTCTCGCTTTTTACAATTAGTTCTATTTCCTCTCCAGATTCATCTAGGAATCTGTATTCCGTCACCGGTAGGGAAGAATCTTTGATCAGTTTAATCCATTTGTAATACTTGAAAAACCACCTCATTCGCTGGCTTATCATGCCAGTGGTGAAGTATGCGTGCAGGTAGGGATGCAGCCCGATTTGGATTTTATCGACGTTTTGAATAGTAGCCATATGCTCCAAATCTTTTTCCAGCTTATCCGCCACCATTATGGAGGCTTGGATTTTGCCGGTACCGTTACAAGACGGGCAGGTTTCTTTGGTTATAATATTGACCTCAGGCCTTACTCGCTGTCGGGTGATTTGCATCAGCCCAAACTTGCTCAATGGCAAAACAGTATGCTTAGATCTGTCAGACTTCATTTCTGAATTCATCGCTTCGAATATGACCTTCTTATTCTCGGCCCGTTTCATGTCGATAAAATCGACCACGATGATTCCCCCCATATCTCGGAGACGTAGTTGTCTGGCAATTTCTTTTACCGCAGCCAAGTTTGTCTTCAATGCTGTTGACTCTTGGTCACTTTCCTGATTGGATTTATTTCCACTATTCACGTCGATGACATGAAGTGCTTCGGTGTGCTCGATGATCACATATCCTCCCTGCGGGAGGCTGACCGTCTGTCCAAACAGGCTTTTGATCTGCTTTTCTATTCCAAAACTTTCAAATAACTTGACTTTACCGTTGTAAAGCTTGACAATTTTTTCTTTTTCAGGGGCTATAGTCCTGATGTAGGATTTGATCTGATCGTAAGTGGATTCTTCTTCTACAGTGATTGCGTCGAATGATTCATTGAGCAGGTCTCTCACAAGTGAGGAAGCCATACTCATCTCTCCGATGATCTTATCGCGATTCTTTGCTTTCATCAATTTTCCCATTCCCTCTTCCCAACTGTTGAGAAGATTTCGAAGGTCTTTATCTAATTCCGTTACGGATTGGCCTTCAGCTACTGTCCGGATAATTACTCCGAAGTTGGCAGGTTTGATCGAATTGATGAGTCTCAAAAGGCGCTTTCTTTCCTCGCCGCTTCGGATCTTTTTGGATACGTTGACTGAATCCGAAAAAGGTACGAGCACGAGGTATCGACCAGGCAGAGAAAGCTCACAGGAAATTCGGGGGCCCTTAGTAGATATGGGCTCTTTGACGATCTGAACCAATATTTGCTGGTTTTTAGCTAGGGGATTGGAAATTTTTCCAATCTTATCTATCTCAGGTTCGTTTTCGAAGCCCTTCAGCACATAATTGCTGTAATTGTTGTTGCGAACTTGCTTGGTGAACTTAGTCAAGCTGTTGAAATTTGGCCCCAGGTCCTGATAGTGAAGGAAAGCATCCTTCTCATATCCTACGTCAATAAATGCGGCGTTAAGCCCATTGACGATTTTTTTGACCGTACCGAGGTAAATATCCCCAACTTTGAACTGGTTGTCCATCCCTTCGGAGTGCAACTCAATCAAACTTTTATCTTGAAGGAGGGCAATGCGACTTCCATTTTGAGCTGAATCGATTAACAATTCTGTACTCAAAGTCTCTTATTAATAATGTAAATGAACGTTGTACTAAAATAAGAAGAAGTGTATTACTTCTTCTTGTGTCTGTTTTTTCTTAATCTTTTCTTACGCTTGTGCGTAGCGATCTTATGTCTTTTTCTTTTTTTTCCGCAAGGCATAGTCTTTGGATTTAGTTGTGATATATTTATTTATAGCTTGTCAAGATAGCCTTGGATACTTCCTAGGATCATTACATCCTGAGTCATTTCTTTCACTTTCTCAAACTGAGCTTTTGCTTTATTCTTTTGATTGGCTTCGAAATAGCTCACTCCCAAATAAAACTGTCCCTGAAGATTCGTCGGGTGAAACTGGATCAATTCCTCAAATCGCTCAGTGGCTCTCTTATATTGGCCAGATTGCATGGATAGAATCCCCATATTGAACAGTCCATCCTCATTGGTAGGTTCTTCTGCCAAGACTTCTCTTAACATCGTGATTCCTTGCATGGGATTGGACGAGGACACATAGGTCATCGCTATTTTTGTTTTCAAATCTAATCTAGTGGGATCTTTATCCAACACCTTCCCTAAATAATTTCGGGTTTGATCTGCAGTAAAGGATACCTTATCAGTATCCAATGCAAATCCGAAGGCCTCGTAATAAACATTCCCCGTTTTTTCAGATAATTCTTGGCTTGGATACTTATCCGCTGCCAAACTTAGAAAATATCCAGCACTATCATACTTTGACAATTCTCGGTAGACCTCTCCTAATCGCTCCGAAGCCGAGATAAACTCTTTTTCTGAGGAATTATTTGAAATCTTCAGCTTTAAAGATACAATCTCTTCCGCTTGAACAGGAGAGATCTCAGCATCATGCATAGACAGCGGATCAGCAGCCTCGGATGGTAATGTAGAATCTCCTTGAGAAATTCCCGTCACACCATCCTCATTATCTACCACCACTTTAGGAAGCGCATACAACCCTACGATTGCAACGATCCCTATTACCACTAATATGAGCTGAGATCTTTTCATGTCAAATACTCTACAGGCTTAGTCCTGCTGAGCTAATTCCTTAATCTTCTTGCTGCTCTTGATTTTCTCAATGAAAACCTTGGACGGCTTAAATGCTGGGATGTAATGCTCTTCAATTACGATCGCAGTATTTTTTGAAATGTTTCGGGCGATTTTCTTAGCTCTCTTCTTATTGATGAAGCTGCCAAAACCTCTGACGTAGATGTTGTCACCGTCTGCCATGGACTCCTTCACTACTTTGAAGAACGCCTCAACTGTCTGTGTTACATCATCTTTCTGGATTCCGGTTTTGTCTGAAATCTTGGTGATTACTTCTGCTTTAGTCACTTTGAATTTAATTTAGAAATGTTTAAATAAGCTTAACAACCTATTAGCCAAGTGTTTTTGGGACTGCAAATGTACAAGAACCAAAGCAATTAAAAAACATATTCGAAAAAATTAGCTTGGTTTGTAGTATATATTTTATTCGGCAATGAACCTTAATACTACTGATTATCAGCTATTTTCTTATCAAATAATTAAGTGGTATAAAGCTAATCCAAGGGAATTACCTTGGAGAAATACCAAAGACCCCTATAAAATTTGGCTCTCAGAGATCATTTTACAGCAGACTAGGGTGGCTCAGGGCTTGCCTTATTATTATGCGCTTACAGAAGCTTATCCTACCGTGATGGCCTTGGCACTAGCCCCAGAGGAAGAAGTTCTAAGACTTTGGCAAGGGTTGGGCTATTACAGCAGGGCAAGAAACCTACATTTTTGTGCTAAAATGATTTGGTTTGACCTTGGAGGTAAATTTCCCAGTACTTATGAAGAACTCCTAATATTAAAAGGAGTGGGTACCTATACCGCAGCGGCAATTTCAAGTTTTGCATTCGGTGAAGTAAAAGCTGTGGTAGATGGAAATGTATTTCGCGTGCTGGCGCGCTTTTTCGGTGTAGACAGCGATATCGCAAGCGGAAAGGGGAAAAAAGAATTTGAAGCTCTAGCCAATGAACTGATTCCGAATGAAGAACCAGCCACATTCAATCAGGCTATGATGGATTTTGGAGCAAGATTATGCATTCCAAAAAATCCTAGCTGTACCGAATGCCCTGTACAGAATTCATGTTTCGCATTCAATAAGGGGCTCGTCAAGGAGCTTCCAGTAAAGATTAATAAAACTAAAGTCAAGGAGCGGGATATCCATTACTATGTAATCAAATGCGGGAAACAATGGGTTTGGAATAAACGGACTGCCGGAGACATCTGGGAGGGACTTCACGACTTTCCTCAGGAAGTAATCAAGCTCGCAGACAAAAGTGAAGGTATCAAGGATCAAATAGTCACCTTTCCAAAAAAATACCGACA
The DNA here is from genome assembly GCA_047612305.1 of Planctomycetota bacterium. Classification (GTDB taxonomy): domain Bacteria; phylum Bacteroidota; class Bacteroidia; order Cytophagales; family Cyclobacteriaceae; genus Algoriphagus. The sequence continues at coordinate 30,918 of JBLGAM010000029.1, forward strand.
TATACTGTCGCATCAAAAACTCAATGTGCAGTTTTCGGAACTTCAAATTCCAGAAAAAAAACATCATACTCTAGCCGAATGGTGTGAAAATGAGGGTTATCTACTGGTAGAAGAAGAAAAAATAGATCAGCTGGCCAAGCCAAAGTTAATTGTAAATTTTTTGAACGATGCCCAGATTTAAGTACCTTGATCAAGTAATTTTTGAACCAAAAAACCTTAATCAATATGGCAGGAGTAAATAAAGTAATCCTAGTAGGCAATCTTGGTGCAGATCCAGAGGTAAAATACTTAGAAGGAGATAACGTAGTCGCAAATTTAAGCCTTGCAACCACCGAAGCATATAAGGACCGAAGTGGAAACCGAGTCGAGCAGACCGAATGGCATGACTTGGAACTTTGGGGTCAGCAGGCCAAAATAGCTGAGCAATACCTTAAGAAAGGAAGCCAAATCTACGTCGAAGGAAAAATAAAGTCCGATAAATGGACCGATGAGCAGGGCCAAAACAGAAAAAAAGTAAGAATTCGAGTCCTTAGTTTTACTATGCTCGGAGGAAAACCTGAAGGTAGCCCAATGGGCCCTCCAAGCCAGCAGTCGCATAATGCGCCTCCAAAAGCAACTGCTTCGGCACCCGTTCAGAATGCTCCCGTGATGGAAGAAGATCCCGGAGATGACGATCTTCCATTTTAATATACTAGGTCCCCTGAATTTGTTTCAGGGGATTTTTTTAATTTTGCATTAACCATTGCGGTTTATTCATGGACGATCCCTACCCGAGTCTTTATTTTCTAGCACAAATAAGCACTCCATCCTCAAGCTATCTGATTTTAAATGGCTTGATTTTTATTTTACTTTTAATTTGTTCTGCATTAGTATCAGGATCTGAGGTTGCTTTTTTTTCCCTATCGAATGAAGACCTCGAAGAATTGGAAGATTCATCTAGTCCAAATGCCAAAAAAGTAATCGAACTAGTCGACTCTCCAAAAAAGCTTCTAAGTACAATTCTTATCCTAAACAACCTGATTAATATCGGTATTGTCACCTTAACGACCTTTGTGGCATGGTCTATATATGGGACGAATGCCACAGGAATCGTAATTATTTTGGTTCAGACCATCGGTGTTACTTTCGCCATCGTATTCTTCGGAGAAATCGTTCCAAAAGTATATGCAAATAAGGCCAAGCGTGAATTCAGCCTGATCATGGCATCGTCCATCTCGTTTTTTTCCATCATCCTCAAGCCAATCTCCTATTTTCTAATGGCCTTCAGCAATCTCCTGGAAAAAAGAATTGAGAAAAGAGGCTATTCTCTTTCTGTTAATGAGCTGAATCAAGCCCTAGACCTAAGCACAGAAGATACTCCCTCCGAAGAAAAAGATATTCTAAGGGGAATCGTAA
>JBLGAM010000030.1:0-31788 GCA_047612305.1 Planctomycetota bacterium
GTTGCTTCGCAATGACTGAACCTGAATTTGCAGGCAGTAATCCGGTAAATATGGGGACAACTGCAGTTCTCGAAGGCAATCATTATCGCATCAATGGTCACAAATGGTTTACCACAGCAGCTGATGGTGCGGCTTTCACAATCGTGATGGCAGTGACTAACCCCGAAGCAGAATCTCCTTATCAGCGGGCGAGTATGATCATCGTACCACTGGATAACCCTGGGTACAAATTCATTCGAAATATCCCGATTATGGGCGAGGCAGGTGAAGATTATATTTCCCATGCTGAGGTGAAATTTGAGGATTGCATGGTACCAGTAGAAAATCTAATCGGAGAAGAAGGACAAGGTTTTGCTTTAGCCCAAGAGCGACTTGGACCAGGGAGAATCCACCATTGCATGCGATGGATTGGAATCTGTGAGCGAGCCTTTGATATGATGTGTCGTCGTGCGATAAGCCGTCAACTGGATCATGGAAAAGTTCTCGCCGACAAGCAAACTATCCAAAACTGGATCGCTGAATCACGCGCTGAGATCAAAGCTAGTCGATTGATGGTAATGGATACTGCCCAACAAATGCAGGAAAACGGTGCAAAAGCAGTTCGTGAGGATATTTCCACTATCAAATTTTTTGTGGCAGATGTCCTCTTAAAGGTTATTGATCGGTCTATTCAGGTTCATGGTGCCTTGGGGATTACAGATGACACCTTACTCTCCTTTTGGTACCGACATGAGCGTGGGGCTCGGATCTATGATGGGCCAGATGAGGTACATAAATCTTCTTTAGCGAGAAGTATTTTGAAAGCATACCTTCCTAAAAAAGCCTAAGAAATGAATCAGAAATTCGATTTTGATAAACTTCGTGACTATGTGAATGCTCATTTTGGGGTGGATGAAAAGGTGGTAGAATTCACTCAATTTAAAGGAGGATATTCCAACTTGACCTTCAAATATCAAGGGGAAAAAAGAGCCTTTGTGTTTCGTCGTGCACCATTTGGGGAGAAAATCAGTAAAGCCCATGACATGGGCCGAGAATTAAGCATCCTTGAAGCTTTGGAGAAGGCAAACTATCCTAAAGCACCTAAACCTATTCTTTTTTGTGAGGATCCTGAAATCATCGGGGCTCCGTTCTTTGCAATGGAATATGTGGATGGCTTGATTCTTAGAAATAAGCTTCCATCTGGCTTAGAGATAAGTCCTGAGCAGTTTCATGACTTGTCACAAGCTGCTATTGATTGCTTGATTGAGTTACATTCCTTAGAATTAATACGTTCTGGTTTGATCAAATTAGGCAAACCTGAAGGCTATGTCCAGCGACAAGTAGAAGGCTGGTCAGATCGCTACTTCCGGGCAAAGACAAATGAACTTCCAGAATTAGAAAAAGCAATTGAATGGTTAAAAAGTAATATGCCCGAAAAAGAGAATTATGGATTCATTCATAATGATTTCAAATATGATAATCTTGTATTGGACCCAGAAACTTTTCAAATAAAGGCGGTATTGGATTGGGAAATGGCAACAGTCGGCGATCCTCTAATGGATTTGGGAACTACCCTAGCCTATTGGTGCGAAGCTGGAGATCCAGACATTCTAAAACTATTCAACTGCTCACATCTCCCTGGCAATATGACTCGATCTGAAGTTGTTGATTATTATAAGCTTAAAAGCCCGCTCGACTTAAGTGAAATTCTTTTCTATTACATCTTCGGAATAGTGAAAGTGGCAGTGATTGCACAACAGATTTACAAAAGATTTAAAGAAGGAAATGCAAACGACCCTCGATTTGGTGCCTTAATCCATGTGGTGGAAGCATCTGGAAAAATGGCTCTAAAAAGCCTAGAAACTCAAAAAATATAATATGAATATTAAAAAAATATGCATCCTAGGTGCAGGAACACTAGGATCTCGCGTAGCCTTACAGTCTGCCATATCAGGGTATCTCGTTAGCGTCTATGATATCAAGCAGGAAAGCTTGGACTTTTCATTAACTACTATGCAGAAGATTCTGCATCAACTGAAAAAGTCGAATGAAATCAGCGAAGACCAAGCAATAGCGGCATTAGCCCGAGTCACATTTACACTCGATCCATTAGAAGCTGTGGAAGATGCAGATTTAATCAATGAAAGTGTGACAGAGGACCCGGAGTTGAAAAAGAAAGTGTGGAAGCAGTTTGGAGAGATCGCACCAGTCAGAACTATATTCACCACAAACACCTCCTACCTCCTACCTTCCATGTTCGCGAAGGAATCAGGAAGACCGGCAAGATTCTGCGCATTCCACTTTCATGATGTGTTTTACTCTCGGATAGTGGATATCATGCCTCATCCGGGTACGGATCCTGATTTGATTCCCCTTTTGGAAACCCTTGGACGGAAATTGAACCAAGTTCCGGTTTTGGTCAAAAAAGAAAATCCAGGCTATATTTTCAATACTATGCTTATGGCTTTGATCGGAGCGGCCGGAAAGTTAAAAACTAGAGATGTCGCAGAAATTGAAGATATAGATAAATCCTGGATGGTAAATTTTCATATGCCAATGGGCCCTTTCGGAATCTTGGACAGCATTGGATTGGAGACCGCTTGGCATGTGACTCACAATATGCCAGATGCAGCTTCTCAGGCTTTTGCCAAGCTTTTGAAAACCTACATTGATCAGGGAAAACTTGGAGAAAAGACTGGTGAGGGCTTTTACACCTATCCTAATCCAAAATATAGAGATCCTGGATTCTTGATTTAACTAAATGAAAAGACCCTTTGGGCAGGGAATTTCAACCGTGGAAAAGCTTTCCCGGACTATTAATTCCCTGCTTGATCTGGTCGATAATCCAGCGGAAGTAAATCTGCAACCCGCTCCCACGCCATGTAGCCTTCTACCATAATTCCAAAAGGATTTGCATAGCCCCCATTTTCATAAAGCTCCAATGCATCCACTTCAAGTTTCATGAGAGAAGATTGATTTACTGATTTTTTCCCATTCATTATTCCTGCATATTCGGTCGACTCTTTTTCAAGCTTGTACAGAATATGTAAATGAAAGTCGTAGCTGATCGTCACTTTCCCATCGGTACCACGAGACAAAAGTGTTTCTTCATTCAAAATCTGGCTATTCAACTGATCTAAAAACCCTCCATCTTTTGGCAGTCGGTCAAGTCTTCGGATCTCAAATCCTTGTTCTCTGACTTTTCCTTGGTAAAGCGCTTGAATAAAATGCTGCAGACTTCCACGATAAGCCAATTCCCGATTTGTTTCTACCTTTTTCAATTTGCTTTGGCTCAGTGTTGTATCAGGAATAAAAAGTGGATTTCCTCCATAAAAAATATATCTTTCCCTCACTTCAAACCTGAAATCAGTCAATAAATAATCAAGCCTGTAGCCAAGTTTAGGATTTTCGATTTTCAAAACATCAGCAGCCTTAACTTTCAAAACCGCAGGTTCAGATTGATCATCCAGACGAAGGACTTTTTCATTGAGAATGGTGGTTGATTTGGCATTTTCTGAGGATCCTAGAAAATAGATTTTGAAAGTAGCCAGATTTCGATACCAAACGGGGTCTCGCTCCTCCTCTACCTCAATCTCATCGAGCTGATCCTCCATCGGCAGCAACATCATTTTATAGCCTTGAGGCTGTAAAGTTGTGGTGTTCAAGGAAAAAGTCAAGGATTCAAACCCAAGCATTCGGACAATTACATCATAATTCCCTTCTGGTACTTTCAACGAGAATTTGCCTTTTTCATCTGCAGAAACCCCAAAAGTAGTATTGGTCAAAAAGACCGTAGCATAAGGAATTGGTTCATTTCTAGCAGCGTCGATGATCGTTCCCTTGAAGATTTTCTGAGCTGCTAATTCATTGCCCGCAAAAAGAAAAGACAAGAATAAAACAGTCTTAGCAAGTCGCTGGATTATTCTTGTCTTCATATTCCTTTTCCTTTGTAGACTAATTAGCCCATCAATGAAATACTAGCTTTTCTTTTTGGCGAACTTACCTTTTTTCTTCACCTCAGGCTGATTTTCAATGATTTCAATTGTCTCGGTGTAAGTTAAGGTTTCAGCTTCTTTTCCTTTTGGAATTTTGAAATTATCCTTACCCTTCTTGATATAAGGTCCCCATCTTCCATTTAAAACTTGAATATCAGGATCTTCCTCAAAAGATTTTATATGCTTCTTGGCATCTGCCTCACGCTTATGTTGGATTAGTTGTATAGCTTCTTCCTCATTGATACTCAAAGGATCTTGCTCTTTTCCCAAAGAAACAAAGGCACCATCATGTCTGATGTAAGGCCCAAATCTACCAATAGCAGCTACGATCTTTTTCTCTTCGAACATTCCGACATCGCGAGGAAGTTTGAATAATTCCAATGCATCATCCAAGGTGAGGTTTTCAATAAACTGACCTTTCTTCAGGCTGGCAAATTGCTTTTCTTCATCCTCGCTATCGCCGATCTGCACCAGAGGACCGAATTTACCCAGACGGGCAATGATCATTTTTCCACTAACTGGATGGACTCCGATCTCTCGACTTGAATTTACATCCTGACGGGAAACTAGCTCAGTGTCGGCTACACTTTGATGGAATTTACTGTAAAATGATTCGAGCATATCTTGCCAAACCTGTCCTCCAGCGGCTATATCATCGAATTCCTTCTCTACTCTCGCTGTAAAACTGAAGTCAATCACATTTGGAAAATGCTCCACCAAGAAGTCATTTACGACCATGGCAATGTTTGTCGGGAAAAGCTTCTGCTTCTCTGCTCCTGTATTTTCGGTTTTGGTTGCTTCGGTGAAATTGCCTTTGGCAATGATCATCTCTACATAATTTCGAGGAGTTCCGTCACGTGATTCTTTGATTACGTACTCACGCTTTTGGATCGTAGAGATCGTAGGTGCGTAGGTCGAAGGTCTTCCGATTCCTAATTCCTCAAGTTTCTTCACCAAAGCTGCTTCCGAATATCGAGGCGAGGCACGAGTGAAGGATTCCCTGCCTTTCATTTCCATCAAATTCAGGTCTTGACCAATGTTCAATGGAGGCAAAATTGCCTTGCCGTTTGACTCTTCTTCCTCCGGCTCATCGTCGGTATCTTCTAAATAAACCTTCAAAAATCCATCAAATTTGATGATTTCCCCGGTTGCCACAAGATTTTGAGGCAGATTGGAAATTGCGATGGTAATCGTTGTCTTTTCCAAAGCAGCATCTTCCATCTGAGATGCAATCGCCCGCTTCCAAATCAAATCATAGAGACGAGATTCATTTCTATCTCCGCTGATTTCATCTACAGAAAAATCCGTCGGTCGAATCGCCTCGTGAGCTTCTTGAGCACTTTCTGATTTTGTGGTAAACTTTCGTGATTTATGATATTGACTGCCAAAAGAACTCACAATCGCATTCTTAGCTGACTCCATTGCGTCATTCGATAGATTGACACTGTCAGTTCGCATGTAGGTGATCCTACCCGCCTCATATAGCTTTTGTGCTACAGACATGGTCTGAGCAACGGAGAAATAAAGCTTTCTACTTGCCTCCTGCTGAAGTGTAGAGGTCGTAAATGGAGCTGCTGGAGTTTTCTTGGTTGGCTTCTTTTCAAGGTTTGCCACTTCGAATTGCGCTTCTAGGCACTTCTTTAGGAATTCCTCAGCCTCATCCTTTGTCTCAAATTTCTTTGGAAGCTCGGCTTGGAAGGTTTTTCCTTCTACTTCAAACTGAGCAGTAATTCTAAAGCTTGACTTCGCTTTGTGCTGCTCGATTTCTCGCTCCCGCTCTACAACCAAGCGAACCGCCACCGACTGAACTCGTCCAGCAGAAAGGCCTGTTTTTATTTTTTTCCAAAGGATTGGAGATAATTCAAAACCAACCAATCGATCTAGAATTCTTCGCGCTTGCTGCGCATTGACTAGATCATAATCAATTGTTCTTGGATTCTCAATCGCTTTTGTAATTGCATTTTTGGTGATTTCTCGAAAAACTATCCGCTTGGTATTCTCATCCTTTAGATTCAAAACCTCTTTCAAATGCCAGGAAATCGCCTCTCCTTCACGGTCATCATCACTTGCTAGGAAGATCATTTCTGCATCCTTTACCAAGCTTTTGAGATTCTTAATGACATCCTTTTTATCAGCAGTCACTTCGTAAGTTGGATTAAACCGATTTTTGATGTCAATCGCCTTGTCTCCTTTTGGAAGATCTCTCACGTGTCCATAACTGGAAGCTACTTTATAATCTTTGCCTAAGTACCCTTCAATGGTTTTAGCTTTTGCAGGTGACTCGACGATAACAAGGTTTTTTGACATAAAAGTGTGTTTTCACAAGGTATTATCCCTGATTCGAAGAGCTAAAAATAGAGGGCATTGTTTTCTCCTCCAAATTAATCTGCTCTATCAAACCTGAATTGGTTAGATTTTTGAGATCCCAAAGATGATTTTTAATCTGATATCAAAAGGAAAATGAAGCAATTACTTTTATTAAGACATGGGGAAGCAGGTTTTTCGCAGGGACTTGATATAGATCGCAAATTGACGCTAAAGGGTAAAGAAAAATTAATCCGATTAGGTGAATCACTTCTGAAAAGTGGATTTTCAGTGGATTTAATGTTTTGTTCGAGTGCCTCACGAACTCAGGAGACGGCAGCAATTATTAAAAAGTATATTTCTATTAAAGAAGAAGTGATGACTCGAAAAATATACAATGCAGACTTGAAGACCCTACTAGAATTGATCGAGGATACGGATGAATTGGTAGGAACTTGCCTGCTTGTTGGACATAACCCAACAATTAGCTTGTTCCTTTCCCACATTTCCAACTCAAACTACATTGGAATGCAGCCGGGAATGCTTGCCAGATTAGAATTGGAAGTGCCACATTGGCGAATGATTGGCCACGGAACAGGAACACTTCGGGAAATACTGCAATAAGCATCTCCCGAAGCTGTCCAGATTAAAAATCAGTTAATGGGGCTTCCAAGCTTAGCTTTTTGATCCAAACATTTCGATAAAGCACATCGTGCCCTTCGGCTTGTAGCTTCAATCCTCCTGGACGATCAGTGATTCCTTTTCCTCCATCATTTCCTCCATCAAGACCGGAATTTGGTCCACCCCATACTTGAGAAATTTCTTTATCCTCATGGATTTTGACACCATTGAAGTAGACGGTGGCTCTTGGCTTTTCAACCAATTTACCATCTTTAAATCTGGCTGCACGAAAGACAATATCATAAGCATTCCATTTGCCAATCCCATTGTATTCTTCCGAAGTGGGTATATGCTCATTGATTAAAGCCGCCATTCCATGATTACCATAGTCACCATCCAAAATCTGCACTTCGTATCGGTTTTGTAAATAAACACCACTATTTCCCCCAGCCTCTTTTACGAAAAATTCTACATGGGCTCTGAAGTCACCAAACTCATCTTTTGTCACAATATCTGCAGCACCATATTTTCCTCCAGCACCAGCTGGATCATTGCTACTAATTGCTTTTCCTTCTGATACTGGGTCTGATACTTCAGGCCATTTGATAGGCATTTCTGCAGCGAATCTTGGCCCTTCCCAATAGATCCAGTTTTTTTCTAGGGATTTCTTGGAGCCATCTAGGTAAACTTTAGCTCCTTTTTCAGGTTTTGCTCCTACTCCTGTTTGAGCATTTACTTGCGTAAACAAGAACACAAATGCGCTCAGAAATAAGACTCGAATTGAATAATTGATCTTCATAGGTTTTGGATTTATTTGCTCAAATTGAAATGATAGTGATTAGAGCCCTCTAATTTGGTTAATTTTAAGTAAATAAATCTTTTTTCCGATGAAATGGCAAGGCAGAAAACAAAGTGCTAATGTTGATGATCGACGTGGTCAATCGTCAAAAGGGTTAGGTGGTGGTGGAATGAACCCAATGATGATCGGGTTTTTAATGAAGTTTCTTTTTTCAAAAACAGGTTTAATCATTATTGGTATCGTAGCGATAATTTCATTTGCAACAGGCACCAATCCACTTTCCTTTCTTGGTAATATTTTAGGTGGGGGATCACAGGGGTTTTCCACTGAGCAAAATTATACCCCTACAGCCGCAGAGGATCGATTGGCAGAATTTAGTGCTACCATTTTAGCCGATACTGAGATCGTTTGGAATCAAGAATTAGATAATTACCGGGAACCAACGCTTGTTTTATTTACAGAATCTGTTGCCTCTTCATGTGGAAATGCTTCCAGCGCTACTGGGCCTTTCTATTGTCCAGGCGATGAAAAGCTTTATATCGATCTGAGCTTTTTCCAAGAAATGGAGCAAGAGCTAAATGCTCCCGGTGATTTTGCGCAAGCCTACGTGATCGCTCATGAAGTCGGACATCACATCCAAAAAATTTTAGGGATCACCTCAGAAGTCGATAAACTCCGAGGTCAAATCAGCCAAAAGGAATTCAATCAATACTCTGTGAAACTTGAATTACAAGCCGATTTCCTAGCAGGAGTTTGGGCTCACCATAGCCAACAGGCGAATGGCTGGATGGAAAGAGGTGATTTGGATGAAGCCTTAAATGCTGCAAATGCTATTGGCGATGACCGCTTACAAAAACAGTCTTCAGGACGTGTGGTGCCTGATTCTTTTACCCACGGCACTTCAGCGCAGCGAATGAAATGGTTTAAAAAAGGATTTGATTCCGGAGACTTAAAACAAGGCGATACGTTCAGCACCTCGGATCTTTAAACAGATTCGAGTACTTTAATCTGACTGGATTGAAAGGTTGGAAAAAATTGCCTCAGCAAATAATACGTCTCTGGGATTCTAGGGACAAGTTCTAGATTGGCGATGAAATCTAAGTTTTCGTCGGGTTCATTGACAAATCCAATTCGAGTCAAAACCCCATGATTAAATACACAAAAGGCCTTTTCTCCTTCTTCTCGACCTGGCAACTCTAAAAGAATTTCTTTTTGGCTCTCCTTGATTTGTCTCAGAAAAGACTGGACTTTTTGGTTGTATGAATTGGGTGCCTCTCCACCATCACAAGCACCCGCGCAGGGATTTGGCAATTCTACTGTGCAATTCACCTTTCTTAAGCCACTCAGTTTCGAGCAAAGTTCGTATTGCTCAATCCCTCCTTTAAGAAAAGTATTGGCTTCCTCTAATGAAAAGAAGGTCTCGACAGGTTGTAAATGCTTGGTAACTTTCGAAATCTGAAATCTGGCATAGCCGCTTCCATCCTCGTAATGAAACAATCCCCAAAGCGTTTTGGGCATTTTCAGAGCAGAGTTATATTCCGGCCATAGTCGCTTGATTTCCAGCAATTCCATCAGTAAAGCCATAAATTCAGTTCCGGTCAATTTCCATTGAAGATCCACCACTTCCGCTTTCAGCTTTTGCTTGAGATTTGGAAGGTAATTTCCTGAAAAATGATTTTTAAACCGATCCCGAATATTGATTGCCTTGCCGACATAGATCACTTTTCCTTTCGAATTGAGCATGTAATAAACCCCACATGAACTCGGAATTGACTGAAATTTTGAAAGAGAAAAATTTGGAGGAAGAAAGGTATGACCCGTGTTTTTCTTTAAAGATTCCATGATCACATCCGGAGCTTCTTTAGTCATTCTGTCAAAAAGGATAGCTGTTGCTTGCGCGTCTCCCATTGCTCGGTGACGAGCCGTGATCGGGATTTTCTGATTCTCACAGATTCGCCCTAGACTATATGATTTCAGCCCTGGATAGATTTTTCTGCTTAGTCTAACCGTGCACAGTGTAGGCGACTTCAATTCCTTTCCAACTTTCGAAAAAGCCTCACGAATAAATCCGAAATCGAAATTAACGGAGTGCGCAACAAATACGCGATCAGCCAACAAGTCCCAAAGTTCATCCTGAATAGCTGCAAAAGTGGGGGAATCACGGACCATAAAATTGTCGATACCGGTCAGTCCGGTGATGTAAGTGGGGATTCCCATTTCAGGGTTCAAAAGCGTTTGATACTCTTGAGTAATTCGTTCGCCGTCATGGATCAAAACCGCAATTTCAGTGATTCCTCCACCTTTGGGATTCCCACCTGCGGTCTCAATATCTACAATCGCATATTCCATATTCTAAAAGTAGCCAATCCTCAGAATTGAAAAAATCTTTGTCAAAGATTGTCTGAATAGAGTGGATGAAATATTAGCTTTTGGCAAAATCTGAGGTGTTTAAAAGCAATATTTTTTCAAAAAAGGGTTAAAAAACAAGATTTACGCCGTTTATCCTTTTTTGCAACTTTGTTTCATCTTTATGAGTTTATGTTAAAATTCAATCCTATTTTTGAATTGTGAATCTGAAAGAACTACTACATATATTATCCCTTTTCATTGGTATCAGCTCAATGGTAAATGCGCAAACCTGCAATTTATCGATTCGAGGTAAGGTAATTCATTTGGAAAATAATGAGCCAATAGAAGCGGCATATATCTGGGTGGTAGAAGCAGCTCAAGGTGCTGTATCGGACCAAACAGGGAATTTCAATATCAAAAATCTCTGTTCTGGAACCTACGCCATTACCATACAATACCTCGGACATCGAGAAATCAAGGACACGGTAGACCTTAGAGATAATTCATTTAATAAGACCTATCGATTAGAGGAGGAATCTTTTACCCTTTCTGATGTGGAGATCCACGGACATCGCGATGCCGTGCAAACGACTACTGCCGTCATTGCGCTTTATGGTGATGCGTTGATGGAAGCTAGAGGAGAAAATCTCGGAGAAAGCCTAAAACGAATCGCTGGCGTGACCACTTTCAGCACTGGAAATACGATTTCAAAGCCTGTGATTCATGGCATGCACAGCAATCGAATCATGATCCTGAATAATGGAATCAGACTGGAAGGGCAACAATGGGGCGCCGAGCATGCACCCGAAATTGATCCATTTCTCGCAGATGAAATCACCGTGATCAAAGGTGCAGAAACCGTTCGGTATGGCCCTGAGGCAATGGGAGGTGTTATTTTAGTTAATCCCGCCCCGCTTTTCACCAAAAAACAAAGTCTAACAGAACTGAATTTACTGGGAGGTTCTAACAGCAAAATGGGGAACATTGCCTTATCTCATAGTGGAGGTTCAGGAAAAATAAAAGGCTTAGGATATAGAGTTCAGGGATCTGCCAAAAGAGCTGGGAATGTCAAATCCCCGGATTATTATCAAAATAATACTGGTATGAGCGAGCTGAATTTCTCAGGTTCAATCGGATACAGTAGTCCCAAATTAGGAATTGAGACGTATTACAGTTTCTTCAATACCTCCATTGGAATTTTGCGGGATGCGCATACCGGAAACCTTTCCGACTTGGAAAATATCATTCAAAATGGCCGCCCATTTACAGATGGTTCATTCACGTACGCCATTGACAATCCTAAACAAGTAGTATCACATCACCTTGCCAAGCTTAAATCACATTATCATCTGAATGAAAACTGGAAGCTCAATGCACAATACGGTTTCCAATTGAACCTAAGAGAAGAATATGATCGAAGAAGAGGAGATTTAAATGATAAACCGAGCTTAGATCTACAGCTCTATACCAATACGCTTGACTTATTTCTAGATCATACTCATACTAATGAGTTCAGTGGCACTTGGGGTGTAAACCTCATTCAGCAGGCTAATTCCAATATTCCCGGAACGGGAATTACTCCCTTGATACCTAACTATGATATGTTTAATCTCGGCTTCTACTTATTGGAAAAGTACTCCAAAGGTCCAGTAGAATTGGAAGGTGGGTTACGTTTTGACACAAGGTCAATACGGACTGCGAGGTACGTCAATAATGAACTTCAACAAGCTGATCTGAATTATCAGAATTTTTCAGCCTTCATTGGAGGACTTTTCCAGCTAAGTCCTACCCTTTCACTAAGTTCCAATCTTGGATCTGCTTGGCGCCCTCCAAATGTAAATGAACTATTTAGTCAAGGCCTCCATCATGGTGCCGCAGCCATAGAAATAGGGGATCCAAATCTGAACTCTGAGAAGTCATTCAAATGGGTGAATGAGTTAGAATATGATTTCAAAAAACTAAACCTGACGGTCACTGGATATGCGAATCAGATCCAAAATTACATTTACATCAATCCAACGGGAGAGAATGTGGTAAGTCTCCGCGGGACTTTTAATGTCTATGAATACCTACAGGCTACGGCATTTTTCTACGGATTTGACTTTGCAGGAAGTTATCAGTTTACCGATAATCTCAGCGGGTATGCCAAAGGCTCCATCATCAGAGCAAAGAATACGGATGACAACAATTACTTCCCTTTCATCCCTTCTGATCGAATGGATTGGGGAATTGCTTACAATTTCGGGAAAAGTGCCAGCAAGCAGGCAAACAAACTAACCTTAAGTAATCTTCTGGTAGCAAAGCAAAAACGTGAACCAGACTTTGATATCGCAGCTGCACCTCCAGCTTACGCTTTATTCAATTTAGCTTATCAACGAGGAATTGACCTCAAGGGAAACAAACTCAACCTAGGAATTCAGGTACAGAATCTATTCAATACCTCCTATAAAGAGTATATGAATCGATTCCGATACTTCACTGATGATATCGGGAGAAATATTCTATTAAAAATCAATTATAAATTCTAAATAAACCAACTATGTTCAATTCAAAAAAATCCTTTCTGTATGCAATCGTATTTGCTGCTTTTGGATTTACAGCCTGTGAAAGTGATGATCCTGAACCAGAGAATGATGGGGAAGTAATCACCGATGTAATCCTAAATTTTCAGGAATTAGATGCCTCAGGAAATCCACTAGGAGCTGTATCTTCTTTCAGCGCATCTGATCCACAGGGAATCGAAGTAGGTGCTACGACTACAATTGATAATGTAAACCTTACAAAAGCAAAGACTTATCAGCTTACTATTGAAGTCCGAAATTCTATCGCGAATGAGGACATCACTCAAGAGATTTTAGAGGAAGGCGATGTACATCAATTCTTTTTTCTCGGTACAGCATTCGTGGGCTCCCCTGATTTAACTTATCAATATGCTGATCTTTCTGGCGAATTAATTGGAGTAAAGGGTATAGTTACTGTAGCTTCCAGCCCAGGGTCTAACAATGCCAATATGCGGATCGTCCTTCGACATGATCTGGATAAAAACTTCCCAGGAGCCTCAAACCCAAACTTTGAAACCTTTGTGCAAGCTGGTGGAGAGACTGATTTGGATATTACTTTTCCTCTAATTCTGAATTAATTTAAAGTAATACTCACAAAAAAGGCAACCAATTGGTTGCCTTTTACTTTTTATACTGAATCAGGATCAGAATGAATTTCCACAAACAGCGACTTTTGAAGGATCAAAACTTGAACTACTTGCCGACATTCGGCCTACATTACCTGCTACCAAAATAATTCTATAATCAGGCCCATCGCTCGCCAGGTGTACTTTGATATGTCCCTGGAATGATTTAAATGATTCGAAACTCAAATTCGAACCATCTGACAATTCTTTTACTACCGTGATACTTTTTAAGGTCGCACTGTTTACTGGATTAATCATTGCTGCAATCACTGCATCCGAATCATCAATACTACTAAAGTGTAGATGGGTAGGATAATTTATACTAGCATCACCTTTTGGTCCACTTAGTACTATAGCAAACTCCAATCCTCCAGCTACCAGCTCTTTCACATCAACTGATCCAGAAAAGTCAAAGTCGCTGGATTTGAAGAGCTCGTAACTTCTCTGATTTCCGGTGTAGAGAGCTGGTTCTGTTTCGGAGCAACTTACCAAAATAAGTGCTAAAGAGAGGACAAAGAGGAACTTTCTCATAGTTTAAAAGTTTGATTGCTTAATGGCATAAATAACTGTCAAGTTTAAGTTACGCCTAGCAGTATTTAAAATTAATCAGAATAAGCGTGACATTAAGCACCGAAAGGCTAGATAGCGTACAAAAATGAAGCATTTTTCAACCTTAATTTCCAGACTTGACCAAAGCAACAAGACCAACGATAAACTTGAGGCCTTAGGTGATTTTTTTGAATCTGCTTCGGAAGAGGACAAGATCTGGGGGATTGCGCTTTTTACCCATCGGAAGCCTAAAAGACAAATTACAACTCGACAACTTCGAGAATGGAGTCTAGAATTATCAGCCATTCCGGAGTGGCTTTTTGAGGAGTCCTATCACGCTGTAGGAGATCTTGCTGAAACAATCGCCCTTCTACTTCCTCATCCAAAATCGAATGAGGATATCAATCTAAGTGTATGGATAAATAAATTAATAGGGCTAAAGGGGCTCTCTGAAGAAGAAAAGAAGACTATGATTCAAGATTCTTGGAATAAATTAACCAAGGACGAATGCTTCATCTTCAATAAAATTATAACTGGAGGATTCAGAATCGGGGTAAGTCAAAATCTAATCACACAGGCGCTTGCTAAAAAACTGGGGAAAGATAAATCCTTCGTTGCTCATGCACTGATGGGCAACTGGGATCCAAATGAAATCAGTTTCGAGGACTTGTTTCTTTCCGCAGGATCCGGAGAAGACAACTCCAAGCCTTATCCATTTTTCTTGGCACACCCTCTTGAAAAATCTATAGAAGAACTCGGTGATCCCTCGGAATGGCAGGTAGAATGGAAGTGGGATGGTATTCGCGGACAATTAATTCGCCGTGCAGGAGAGACTTTTGTTTGGAGCCGAGGGGAAGAGCTGGTTTCTGATAAATTTCCAGAGCTCCTCGCTTTAGGTGAACATCTTCCCGATGGAACGGTGCTGGACGGAGAAATTCTTTGTTTTCAAGACAACTCTCCTCTCCCATTTAATTTGCTTCAGACTCGAATTGGAAGAAAAAACCTCAGTAAAAAAATTCTGGAAGCCGCTCCGGTAAGTATTCTCGTTTATGATCTGCTCGAGTTTGAAGGAAAAGATATTCGAGCAATTCCACTTGCCGATCGGAGAAAGCTTTTAGAAGAATTATACCTTAAAACCAATTATCCCAACCTTCAAATTTCTACTCCGCTGCAAGCTGAAAATTGGGAGGAGTTTGAAAACATCCGTACAACTTCCAGAGCTCATTTTGCAGAAGGCTTTATGCTCAAGCGAAAAGACTCCAGCTACGAAACAGGTCGCAAGCGTGGAAGTTGGTGGAAATGGAAAATTGACCCACTGACCATTGATGGAGTAATGCTCTATGCTCAGAAAGGTCATGGCCGAAGATCAGATTTATACAGCGATTACACTTTTGCAGTTTGGGATGGAGATTTATTAGTGCCATTTGCAAAAGCCTATTCCGGATTGACCGATGCGGAGATGCAGCAAGTCGATGCTTTTGTGAAGAAGAATACTAAGGAGCGCTTTGGTCCGGTGCGAACCGTAACCCCTGAACTGGTATTTGAAATTGCTTTCGAAGGAATCCAAGACAGTCCGCGTCACAAAAGTGGGATTGCGTTAAGATTTCCACGAATTTCACGCTGGAGAAAAGATAAACCTAAGGAAGAGGCAAATACTTTAGCCGATTTGAAAGACCTATTAAAACTTTATGGCGGATAGATTGGCAATTGGAAAAGCCTATTTCGAGCGAAAAGGCTGGAAACCTTTTCCTTTTCAGCTCGAAACTTGGAATGATTACCTCGATGGAAAATCAGGTCTTTTGAATGCGCCGACCGGTTCGGGAAAGACCTTTGCACTTTGGTTTCCAGTGCTGATGGAATACATTCTCAAAAATCCCGATACTTGGCAGCGTCCAAAATCGAATGGTATTCAACTTATTTGGGTGACTCCCCTACGCGCATTAGCTCAGGATATTCAGCTTGCCATGCAGGAAGTCTGTCAAGCGATTGGTCTACCCTGGCAAGTAGCAGTTCGTAATGGAGATACGGATGCAAAAACCCGAGCGGCGCTAAAGCGAAAACCACCCGAATGTTTGATCACCACGCCGGAGACGCTTCATATTTTAATTTCCCAAAAAGACCATACCAAACTATTTGAGAATCTGCAGGTGGTGATCGTGGACGAATGGCATGAGCTTGTCGGGAACAAGCGTGGCGTGCAGGTCCAACTTGCCTTAGAATACATACAAAGTATCTGCCCCGGCAATTTTCGTAGATGGGCGGTCTCCGCAACATTGGGAAATATTGCCGAAGCTGCCAAAACCCTTTTGGGAAACGAATTGCCTGTACATATAGTCAAAGCAGACATCGAAAAAGAAATCATACTTCATTCGGTTTTTCCGGAAGAAATCGAAAAATATCCTTGGGCCGGTCATTTAGGAATTCGAATGCTCAACCTAGTCACACCAATTATAGAAGCCGGGGAAACTGTCCTACTTTTTACCAATACTCGATCTCAAACAGAGATTTGGTATCAAAAAATCTTGGAAGCAAGACCAGACTGGGCGGGTTGGATGGCGATGCATCATGGCTCACTGGATATTACTGTTCGGTCTTGGGTCGAACAATCCCTGCATGAAGGAAAGCTCAAACTGGTAGTCTGTACCTCCAGTTTAGATCTAGGAGTAGATTTCCGGCCAGTAGATCGAGTAATTCAAATCGGAAGTCCAAAAGGAGTTTCCAGATTTATTCAGCGAGCAGGGCGTGCTGGACATCAGCCAGGCTTGCCCTCGGAGATCTTTTTCGTACCCACAAATGCCTTAGAACTGATCGAGGCTGCAGCCTTGCGAGATGCCATCGAAAAGAAAGAGATGGAATCCCAATTTCCGCCAGTCCTGACTTATGATGTACTGATTCAGTTTTTAGTCACCTTGGCTGTTGGAGAAGGTTTTGATCGGGATCATGCTTATCAAGTAGCGAAGCGGACCCGAACTTTTTCCCAACTCAGCGAAGATGAAATGGATTGGATGATTGACTTTATCACCAAAGGTGGAAACTCGCTGGGAAGCTATGAGGACTTTCTGAAGGTTAGTCTACAAGAAGATGGATTATTCCGGGTGACCAATAAACGCATTGCAATGAAGCATCGCTTATCTATGGGGACGATTGTTTCTGATGTGATGCTTAAAGTGCGATTCAAAAATGGAACATACCTTGGAACTGTCGAGGAGTACTTCATCTCAAAAATAAAAATTGGGGATCGATTCTTCTTTGCTGGGAGAAGTTTGGAATTGGTTTTGGTAAAAGAAATGAGTGCGTACGTCAAAGTCTCCGAAAAGAAGACCAAGAATGTAGTAAGCTGGATGGGTGCCCGAATGTCTCTTTCCTCTAAACTAGCAGAGAAAATCCGAGAACTATTGGAGGATTATAACAAAGGGATTGTTGAGTCAGAAGAGATTAGACGTGTTTTGCCGATTTTAGACCTTCAGGCTAGACTATCGATCGTACCAAATCGAGATACATTTTTAATCGAGTCCCATCGCTCATCAGAGGGCTATCATATTTTCTTTTATCCATTTGAGGGATTGATGATGCATGAATTGATGAGTGCATTGATAGCCTATCGAATCAGTGTAAGCTATCCTGCGTCCTTAAATATGGCGATGAATGATTATGGTTTCGAAATCCTCTCAGATAGTCCAATTCCTATCGAGGAATTAATCGAGGAAGATCTCTTTTCGATGAAAAATTTAAAAGAAGATTTACTGCACTGTGTGAATGAAAGTGAGATGACTCGGCGAAAATTCAGGGAGATCGCGAGTATTTCCGGCTTGGTTTTTCAAGGCTATCCTGGAAAGCCTACCACTTTCAAGCACATTCAAGCCAATTCAAGCCTCTTGTACCAGGTTTTCAACACTTATGACCCAGATAGCCTTTTGCTCAAGCAAGCTCATCAGGAAGCTTTAAATACCCAATTGGGGCAGGATAAATTTATTCAGGCAATGGAAAAGCTAAACAAGCAAAAATTAGTGATCAAACATCCAGTTCAGTTTACTCCATTTTCCTTCCCGATAATGGTGGATCGATTGAATCGCACGTCCATCTCATCTGAAAGTATCGAAGATCGAGTTGCTAAAATCCAGGCACAATTTACGGTTCAGGATTAGCCTGCTTTCTAGCGATTAATTTCCAAATAATTGGATGTACGAATACTGTCTGTTCGATCATACAAGTAATTCCACTGCGTCATGTATTTATCCGCCGGAAGAAATGAATCATTCGTTTCGGCCAGTTTTTTCATTAGGATAGTTTCCATTGAACTTTCCAGCGTGGTGAAATCTGCCTTTCCTATCAAGTTATCCATCTGATATGGATCATTTTCATTATCATAAAGCAACCAAGGTCCTTTGAGGTCTTTGACATAAGTGTACCGATTGGTTCGGATTCCTCGAAATTCTCGACCTCCGTTTTTAAATTGCCACTCGTGAAATGGAACTGGAAGCATGATCAGTGCGGCATCATTGTCAAGATCATTTCCTTGAATGATATTCCTAGAAAAGTCATTCCCTTCCACAGTTTTAGGGATAGAGATTCCACTTAAGCCCAAAAGCGTAGGCAGAATATCCGGAGTATTGATTGGGCTTTTCAAACGACGTGATTGCTCTCCAAGCTTTTTCGGATAGCGAATCAACATCGGCACCTTGATGGACTCATCGTAAGGCCGCTGCTTTTTCATCGCCCCTTTTGAAAGCAACATATCGCCATGCTCAGAAGTGAATACAAAAATTGTATTCTCTGCCAAACCAGCTTTTTCCAATTCATCCAAAAGTTTACCTAAAGCAGTATCCAAAGCCGTGATATGAGCATAATAGTTCGCAATTACGCGCTTCGCACTATCCTGCAATGCAAGCGGGACGTTTAGCCGAAGTTTTATGATGTTCCAATCATACAGGTCTTTATATTCCTGTGGAGCCGTTGGATAAGGGTCATGCGGAGGACCCCAAGACATGACCAAAGCAAAAGGGCTATCCTTATTTTTTTGGATAAAACTGATAGCACTATCTGTTTGGGCAAAAGCATCATAACCTTCCCAAACCTGCTTTTGATCATTTTCATCGAAGTAATAGGAATTATTATAGTCATGGGTGACCTCTCGAACTTTCCAGTAGTCAAAGCCCTGTCTACGCCCTACCGGCACAGGTTTGTCCCGACCACTGAAGGAATCTTCGCCTCGCTGATGTCCATTAAGATGCCATTTGCCTATATATCCTGTTTGATAGCCAGCCTCTTTATAGATTTTCCCTAGCGTAATTGCCGCAGGATCGAGCGGCTTATCATTGTAAAAAATACCATGAGTCAGCGGATATTGTCCCGTCAGGAAACTTGCACGCCAAGGGGCACAGACGGCCATTACCGTGACAGCATTTTCGAAGATTAAACTTTCAGCAGCGAGCTTATCTAGATTTGGGGTAATCACATCTGGATTCCCCATGTAACCCACAGCCTCAAATCGCCATTGGTCTGCAAGAATAAAAACTAGATTTGGCTTTTGTTCATCAGATTTATCTGCTGGATTCTTAACTCCAGAGCAGCTAAGACAAAGAAAGATGAGCGCTATTTTTTCAAGATTTTTCATTTTCGAATGAATTATAAGACACCACTTACTAGTTCGAACGAAAAATGAGGAAGATCATACTGCTCCATCCTGCACCTGCTAGGATATTGGGATTATGGTTTAATTAGCTCTCCAAAAGAATGGCGTGAAAAGAATTAGAATCGTGAATAATTCCAGTCTACCTAGAAGCATGATGAAGGAAAGGAAGATCTTAGCTCCAGGAGAAAAGAAAGCAAAGTTATTCACCGGTCCTACTAAGCCGATTCCTGGGCCTACATTTCCAAGCGAAGTTGCCACAGCCCCAAAAGAAGTCAACAAATCATATCCCATAATCGAAAGCACCCCAGCGCCAAGCACAAATATGAGCAAGTAGATCAAAAGAAAATTCATAATGTGAGTAATGATTCTGCCAGTAACACGATCTCCATTGATCATCAATGGGACAATTGCTCGAGGGTGAACTAGTCGTTTAAACTCCAACCAGGAGTTTTTGATGAAAGTAAGGTGTCTAACAAATTTGATCCCTCCAGCTGTAGAACCCGCAGAACCACCTATAAACAATAGCATGAAGAAAAAGAATGTAACTCCCTCGTTGTAAGTAGTATAATCATCAGAAACAAACCCTGTAGTAGTCACCAAGGAGACCACCTGAAATAGCGAATTCCGGAATGCCAATTCACTGGAAGCTCCACCTCTGGCGAATATTGGGAAGTATAAGATTACTGCGATTGCTATCAGCGAAAAAGCATAAGTCTTAAATTCATCACTTCGAAGAACCCGCTTGAATTTACCCACCAAACCAAAGTAAATCACCGTGAAGTTGGTTCCTGCCAAAAACATGAAAAAGATCGCTGTGTATTGGATAAAGGCCGAATCGTAATAGGCCATGCTACTATTTTTTGTAGAGAAACCACCAGTAGCCAAAGTCGTCAAGGCATGATTGATCGCATCAAAAAAGGTCATCCCTCCAGCCCAATACATTAGCATGGCGGCAAGAGTGAGACCTACATATACATACCAAAGTCGCTTTGCTGTCTCTGAAATGCGTGGGTGAACTTTATCAGAAGTGGGACCAGGTGATTCAGCTACAAATAGCTCAATTCCACCTATTCCTAATAGCGGAAAAATAGCCACCGTAAGTACGATTATTCCCAATCCTCCGATCCATTGAGTCATGCTTCTCCAGAATAATAATCCTTTTGGCATGGCTTCAATATCAGTCAAAATAGAAGCGCCAGTGGTGGTAAGACCAGACATGGTCTCAAAAAGTGCATCTGCAAAACCGGTGATTTCATTACTCAGGATATAGGGAAGCATTCCACATCCAGCCATTACAAGCCAGCTGATCGCCACAATCAAATACCCTTCTCGCTTTCTGATGTTTTGATCTTGCTTAGAAAAAGACAAAAACAAGATTACACCGATAATCATCGCAATGACCGAAGAGGTCAAGACTGGCCAAGGATCTTCATCATAGTATAAAGAAAAACCAATGCCCGGTAGCATCAAAAGTGCAATAAGCACTAATAAGGCTCCCATGATTTTTGCGATCGCTTTAAAATGGATCATGCTTTAGTGAAAGATTTTTTCCAATGCATACTTAGCCTCAGGAAGTGCAAACACAATAGCTTTGTCATCCATTGCAAGCTGAAAATTACCATCTGGAATCAAAACTTCTTCCCCTCGAATAACTCCGGCAATAATTGCTGAATCGGGAAAATGAAGATCCTTTAATTGATTTTTAATTACACGGTTATTCTTGCAAATCGAGTATTGGATAAATTCAGCATCTACCCCATATATTCCAGATACTGCCTCCACGCTTCCCTTTTTCAGGTAACGAGAAATTTCATTCGCTGCTACCAGCTTTTTATTAATCAAGGAATCCACTCCAATACTATGTGAAATATGGATGTACTCACGTGTATCTACATGCGCTATCGTCTTATACACACCATGGTTTTTGGCAGAAAGACTGGTGATAATATTCGTCTCGGAAGATTCAGTCAAAGCAATAAATGCATCCATCTGCTCCAAGCCCTCTTCAATAAGCAATTCAATGTTTTTATAATCACCGTTGATGACCAAAGAGTTTTTCAGGTTTTCTGCGAGCCACTTACAGCGCTCCTTGTCTTTATTGACCACGGTCACTCGGTATTTGTCCTCCAATCTAAGTGCGGTGGATAAAGCCATATCATCGCCACCGATGATCATAATATTTTTGACCGTTACTTTCTTTTGACCAAGTACCTCAAGAATATTTTCTGTGTTTTTTTTAATCGAGACAAAGAATACATGATCCATGTTTCGGATGATGGTACTCCCTCTTGGGATAATTGTCTTTTGATCTCTAAGAATCGCAATGATCCGGATGTCGTCAAAAATTGGATTGGACTTAGTGTCCATAATCCGCTGGTTAACAAGAGGATTAGATTGATCTAGTGTAACTCCTACTATATTCAATTTTCCACCACCAAAATCGAAGATTTCATTGAAACTTGAATTCTCAATCATATTGAAAATCTCCCGGCTACAAAGCATGGTAGGAGAAATCAAGTTATCAATACCCAGATTATTGAAATAGGTTATGTTTTCGGGTTCGAGGTAAGAGTGATTTCGTACACGAGCCATTACACGCCTCGCTCCAAGCTGCTTTGCCAGAAGTGCCGTGACGATATTAGTTTTTTCCGAAGTAGTCACTGCCAAAACCATACTTGCATCATCGACATTAGCACGCTGCAAGACTTCAAATGAAGTTGCATCACCTTGCACTGTCAATACATCGAGCTTAGAAGAGACATAATCTAGGACTTCGCGATCAGTATCGATCAGAATGATATCCTTGTTGTCATAACTTAACTGCGTTGCGAGATGGTAACCCATATCCCCCGCTCCAGCAATCACAATTTTCATCCCCATAAGGTAATTCAGGTGATTTAATAAGAAGCAAAAATAATAGCTTTCCTGATGGTAATCAGTTAATAAGAAAATTCTTTTAGATTTTGAATCAAATTTCTAAAAAAAAGTATTTCCAACCCTGCCTAAAAAAATAGCCCTCCCGTTAGTTAATCCAGTAATTCTGTACTCTTTGTATCAGGCATCTCCTCCACATCTTTCAATTTCCGCTGAATAGCACGCGTTCTAGCTCCTACCAACTTATCCAGCTCTGAATTGGCTTCTCCCAATTTTTTCTGGGTTCGCTCGATTAGCATCCCAAACTTTCCAAATTCAGTCTTAACCGCTCCCAAAATCTGCCATACCTCTGAGCTTCTTTTTTGAATGGCTAACGTCCTAAAACCCATCTGAAGACTATTTAAGATTGCAGATAGAGTCGTCGGGCCTGTAACGATAACTTTATAATTCACCTGAATCTCTTGTGAAAAGCCCGGCTCTCGCAGAATCTCTGCATATAAACTTTCCACCGGGAGGAAAAGTATAGCAAAGTCAGTTGTGTATGGAGGATTGATGTATTTGTTCTGAATGTCCGCTGCAGCTTTCCGAACAGCTTTGAGTAATTCTTGGCGACTGGAATCTATCGCATGCTTATTTGCGACTTCATAAGCATCAACTAGCCTCAAATAAGATTCCTGAGGGAATTTAGAATCAATAGGTAAGAGAATTTCTTCTTGCTGTCCAGGCATTTTGATCGCAAATTCCACACGCTCCCGACTTCCACTTCCAACCAGTACATTTAGAACATACTGATCTGGGCTCAATAAATTTTCTAGGATTGCCTGTAATTGGTATTCACCCAAAATTCCTCTGCTCTTTACATTGGTAAGCACACGCTTAAGATCTCCCACTCCTTTTGCGAGATTTTGCATTTCACCAAGACCTTTTTGAACTGCCTGAAGCTGGTTACTAACCATTTCAAAGGATTGGCCTAGCCTAGCCTCCAATGTTTTTTGAAGTTTCTCGTCAACGGTTTCTCGTATTTTTTCTAAACGAAGCTCGGTGGACTTCAACAGCTCATCTTGTCTACGATGCAGATCTGAAAATTTCTCTCGCTGTAGATTGTTGAAATCTTGCACATTTTGACGGAAAATCTCTCCAAAGGATTTTAACGCTTCATTCTGATCCTTGGAATTTCCTCGGAGCGAATTAAATACCAGTTGAAATTGATTGGTAAGATTTTCATTGGATTCCTTTCGCGCTTGTCCCAAAGCTAGGTCTAAAGCATTGCTGAGTTGGAGAATCTCTTGCTGTAGGTTTTCTTTTTGAGAAGTTTTACTTCTGGTAAAAAGAACCAATACCACAACCAGAATCTGTAATAGGATAACTAGGAATAGGAGTTGCTCAATCTGCATAGCTGACGAAATTCGGAGCTTTAAGGTAATCTTTCCGAACTTCTACACCCAAAAATGAAAGATACGCACCGACAGATTCTGTCGGGATTTCTTCCATTGGTACATGTCCTGTATTTGGGAAAACAATCATTTTTGATCCTTTAATCGACTTTTCCAATAAATATCCTTGACTTACCGGAATCCAGGTATCATTTTCTCCCCAAAGTATCAAGGTGGGCATAGTCAATCGATCAAAATCCACAGACATATCTTTTGGCATCGTCAGCCGATCAATCGTAGCTTTTCGATTCCCATCCCTTAGCATCAACTCATAATAGCGGTCAATCGTCTTCTCGGTAATTTTTGATTCATCTGAATAGACCTGCTTGAGATTCATTGCGAATAGAAATTTGGGCGTACACTTCAGAAAAAGTTGTGAGAAGATCGGATTTTCCAATGCTTTAAATATCCAAGCAGTGGCATTAGTATTCGAACTTGGCTTACCGGTTTCAAGTGTGCTTTTTTGAAGCCTAGGAGCTCCAGAGGCATCAATCAAATTAAGGCTCAAGACCTTATCAGGGCTCGTTGAGGCAATTTGCAGCGCCACTCCTCCTCCCATCGAATTACCAGCAAGATGGAATTTCTCGATATTCAATTTTTCCATTAATCTTAGAACCAATTGACTGTAATCCTTAATGCTGTAACGCTTTTTCGGATCAGGCCCTGTAAGACCATGACCTGGCAAATCAATCGCTATGGTCATAAAATAAGGACTCATTGCCTGTTGCCAAATGTCCCAAGTATGTGATGAAGCAAAACTCCCATGAAGTAAAACTATTGGATCACCATCGCCTAAAAAACGAACGTGAACATTAACACCATCCACTTCTATATAGTGTGATTCGGGCGTTTGATATTTTTTCTCAATTTCTTCTTCCGGGATATCAGTTCTAAACATCAACATTAGAAAAAAAACCATTGAAAGCAGGAGAACTGCCAGTCCTTTAGCTAATAACTTCAGCCATATAATCATATCTTATTATTCAGTTTGTACATTAAATCTCATTTTAAAAACTACAAAAAATCTGCCCTAAATAGCTACTTTGGCAAAAAGAATCTCTTGAAGCTTAAATCACTATTTACAAACCTAGGTCCCGGGCCAATTGTTGCAGCCGCATTTATTGGTCCAGGAACCGTCACCGTCTGTACGCTTGCAGGAGTCAATTTTGGCTTTGGCCTTATTTGGGCATTAGGATTATCGGTCGTTGCAACTGTTGTGCTACAGGAGATTTCGGGGAGAATAGGCTTGGTCACCGGCATGGATCTCGCACAACTCATTCGAAACCAGAAGCAAAACCCAATTCTCAAAGTCGCTTCCATAGTTTTGGTACTTTTAGCAATTGGCCTTGGAAATGCAGCTTATGAATCTGGAAATATCGCTGGGAGTAACTTAGGACTTCAGATTTTTTGGGAAGCACCAGTTTTCAAACTTGGAAAAATCAATCTCCAAAGCGGAAATTTTCTCCTTGGAATTTTCGCACTATCGCTTCTCTGGCTTGGTACTTATAAGACCTTAGAGAGAGTACTTGTTGGCTTGGTTATATTCATGTCGATTGCTTTTATCATTACCGCAATACTCACCAAACCGAACTGGAATCTTGTTTTAAGTGGTTTTATCCCTTCATTTGATCCAAATGAATTGACCACCCTAGTGGCCTTGATAGGAACGACAGTAGTGCCATACAACCTCTTTCTTTATGCCAGTCTCGCCAAAAAAAGGTGGAGCGGTGCTGATGCTATTCCTTGGATGCGAAAAGATATCGCAATTTCCATCATTTTAGGAGGCCTAGTATCCATGGCGATCCTACTTGTAGGCGCTGCAAATACAAGTTCCGAAATCACCAACGCAGTGGATGTATCGAAAGGACTTGAGCCGATATTCGGCAGCTATGCTAAATACTTGATGGGTTTTGGCTTATTAGCCGCGGGTTTGACTTCTTCGATCACAGCTCCACTGGCAGCTGCATTAGTGATTTGTGGGGTTTTGAACTGGAGTCAAGAGATTCAATCCCGGTCCATGCGGATTACTATGGCTGTGATAGTAGGATTGGGAATCCTCTTTTCCTCGCTAGGAATCAAGCCGATCGAGCTGATTACCCTAGCCCAACTGGCAAATGGCATTTTATTGCCTTTGATAAGTGGATGGATTATCTACATCGCCGCACAAAGCTCTGTTTTAGGTGAATTCAAAAATAGACCAAGTCGTACTTTTTTTGCAGGATTAATTTGGCTAATTACCTTATTATTAGGGCTTAAAAGTATTTGGGCAGCATTGGCTTAAGATTCATTCTTTCGAAGAAAAAACTCAAATTCAGCTTTCAATAAACTATAATAGATAGTGTCTCTTCTCCTATTATGTGTCATTTGGGTATGGGATCTGAGAATTCCCTCCTCCACAAAACCCATTTTCAACAAGGCATTACGAGCAGGAAGATTTAATACATCAGTTTTCACTTCGACCCGCTTTAATTTTAATACCTCTGCGCAATAGCGGATCATTAAAAGTTTCATTTGACGATTAATCCCTGACCCGTGAAAGGCTTTACCAAGCCAGGTCCATCCTATTTCTATTCGTTGGTCTGCTTGAGAATAATTCCCAAAAGCAGTACTTCCTACTATAGAATTGCTAGACTTTTCGATCACCACAAATTGAAATCGCTCCCCTTTCAATGCTGGTTCTACCCATTTCAAAAAATCTGATTCGACACTTAAGTCCTGAGTAAAATAAATCCAAAGACTAGGGTCATTTGCCAAATCCTGAAGTAATGAAAAATCCTGCTCAGTGATTACTCTGAGCAGGATTTGATCATTTTCTAAAACTAAATTAGTATTGAACATTAGCCTAATACTTCTTGAATTGCCTTGTTGTAAAGTGCTATTTCTTCGATTGTTCCGGTGGAAACTCTACACCAATCATTCAGCGGCTCAAATGGTCGGCCTATAACAAAGCCTTTGGCAAGCATTGTTTTATTCAATTCATTGATATCTCTGCCGGATTGGAAAAAGATGAAATTGGCATGCGAATCTAGGTAATGCAATTTCAAGTCATCCAATGTTTTGGTAAGCATAGCTTTGGCCTCAGTAGTTTTTTGTATCGAAAACTGATAAAACTCATTATCTATCAATGCAGCTTTGCTGGCTTCAATGGCCATAATATTTGTATTTGCTACCACACGATCAGAAAGAAGTTTGGCTAATCCAGGCTTTGCGATCAAGTAACCCATTCTGATTCCTGCAAGCCCATATACTTTTGAAAATGTCCGAGAAACTACCACATCATAACCATCCTTTACTAGCTCAACCATTGATGGGTAATTCGGTTCGGTGATGTAATCGTAGTATGCTTCATCGGAGAAAACAACTGCTTGCTTGCTTACTGTTTTACAAAAATCCACTACCTGATTTGCTGGGAGCAATTTACCGGTTGGGTTATTTGGATTACAAAGGAAAACCATCTTAGTTTTATAAGAAACCCGCTTTTCGATCTCTTCTAAGTCAAAATCAAGATCTTTATTCAAAGGAACCCAATTGATTTCCGTACCCCAAAGTTCTGCATAGGACATCATAGAAAGGAAAGTAGGTGAACATGAAATAATCTCGCCCCCACCACCAAAAGTAATCCCTGCAATCTTCAACCCTTCTGTAGAGCCTGCTGTTAAAACAATATAATCTTCAGGAACACCCTCTTTCTCGGCGATCATTTTCACTAAATCTTTATTGTATCCCCAAGGATAACGGCAACCATTATCAAACCCCTTAATCATCGCCTTTCTCATGGATTCAGAAGGACCATAGGGGTTTTCATTAGAGCCTAAACGGATGGGACCATCAATCGGCCTTGGATTATACTTCTTGATTTCTTCAGCGGATAGCGACGAGATAATTCCGGTACTACCTATTGCAGCTAATCCACTTCCCAGAGAAGCTTTTTTTAGCCATGATCTTCTTGAAATTCCTGACATGATTTTTCCTTTTGATTGTTAAAATAATAATGTTTCGCCACACATGTTAAAATATTTTCATTTTTTACCCTATTCGTTGAATTATAGCATGTTTGGTAAAACTAGGTTCTGATAAAATTATCTATTATAAGTTGGACCAAGGTCAAAATAATTAATTAAATTATAGCAAAGCACAATTAATCCTAAACACAAGCTAACATGAAAAAAATACTTATTTTAATTGTATGTGGAATGTTTTGGGCTGGATCACTGTCAGCTCGGCAATCTCAGTTTATGGTATTTGAATTTGTGAAAGTGGAAAATGATCAGATTTTCGACTACATCGAGTTTAAAGATTTAATGGAAAAAGTGTACCGACAAGCATTGAATGATAAGAGAATCGCCGGCTGGGACTTTTGGTCATTGCAATCCGGAAATGATCATTCGAATTTTCAATACATCATGGTGACCTATTATAATGACCCTGTTAAAATGATGGATGGCTTAAATGAAGAATCTATGATGAAATACACACAAATAGCCTATCCGCATTTAAATGACGCTCAGGTAAAGAAGCTGTTTGAAGAATCACTCGCGATACGAGACATGCCAATGCGGCTCTATATGAGACAAATTTCTGAAACCTCAGACAATTTCCAGGTTAAACCGGGTATTTTAGCCTCCTTTGATTTGATGAAAGCCTCCGAAGGAAGATTCGATGCCTATGAAAAAGCTGAATCTGAAGT
The DNA here is from genome assembly GCA_047612305.1 of Planctomycetota bacterium. Classification (GTDB taxonomy): domain Bacteria; phylum Bacteroidota; class Bacteroidia; order Cytophagales; family Cyclobacteriaceae; genus Algoriphagus. Next base: position 28,410 of record JBLGAM010000030.1, read on the forward strand.
TTTCAAACCTATTCATCAGAAGCGAATTGAACAAGGTTTAATGGGACATTGGAGTTTCTTGAGAACTGCCCTCCCACTTGGCTCTGAGGCAAAATCAACCCATTTGACTGTAAATATGTATAAAGACTATATGCAGTTTTTCAACTCTCAGGCATATGAAGATATGAATCAAACAGATGAACAAAGAAAAGCTGTCAATGAAGGTTTAAACAGTAGAGACCAAAAATGGGTTTACCTAGCGACATTACAAAACGTAGTTAGGTAGTTCGGTGAATTAAGCTACGGTTAGGGAGGCCAGAGACAGTGGCCTTCTTTTTTTATGCCTTTTTGACAAACTCTGATTTCAACGCCATTGAGCCAAATCCATCAATTTTACAATCGATGTTATGATCACCTTCAACCAGGCGTATACTTTTCACTTTAGTACCTGCCTTGATCGGCTTTGATGCTCCTTTAACGGGAAGATCTTTTACAATTACTACAGCATCACCATTAGAAAGTATCGTGCCATTAGAATCCTTTACAATTAATCCTTCTTCCTTTGTAGCTTCCTCTTCAGCCACCCACTGAAAGCCACATTCCGGGCAGACTAATTTCCCATCCATTTCATACCCATAAGGAGATTTACAAGACGGGCAAGGGGCTATATTTTCCATGAGGTAAGGTAACCAGAATAAAAAGACTGCGCCAAACTCAATAAGTTTTTGGGGAACCTGTAGCTTTTAGGTAAAAAAGACGAAACAAACTCAATCCCAAAACTGGTCCGATCACCAAAAATGAAAGTACTTCTACTATTGAAAACCAGTTCAATAAAACCTGCGCAAACTGAATACTGACCACAGAAATAAAGAAGCCCAATGAATTGACCAAAGTCAAGGCTGTACCCCTGTATTCAGGAATAACACTTTGAGCCACTAAAGTCGAAAACTGAGGGGAATCAGCAGTGATCAAAATTCCCCATAAAATCAACAGCGAAATCCAAACTTCAGGAATTACTCCCTGTACCAAAATCAAAGTCAAGCAACAAATACCTGAGCCTATTAACGCTGTGGTTGCGACTGCTCGACTTCCAAATCTATTAGAAAGCAGTCCTCCTACCGCACAGGAAATCGCGCCTGCCGCAATCACAAAAAATGTCAGCAAGCTCTCATACGAACCAGAGACTTCTGAACCTTTCAAATAAACAATCACTAATGGAAGGAAGGTCCAAAACGTGTACATCTCCCACATATGTCCAAAATAACCTGAGGCAGCACTTTTTAGCCCGTTTATCTTAGCGAGTTTTGGGAGCAACCCTAAATCGAACGCCAAATTGGATTTTCGATAGGGTCCGCTGGGAACAAAAAAACCAATAATAAAACCTCCAAGGAGGGTTAATAAAGAAGTCACATAAAAGGTGATCTTCCAATCGAAACTCAAATTCAAGCCCTTGATTAAATAGGGGAAAGCTGTCCCTAATGCCAATGCCCCAACCAAAAACCCTAATGCCGCACCGAGACCTTTTTCGAAATAATCAGCCGCTATCTTCATCCCGACTGGATAAATCCCTGCGAGAAAAAAGCCAACCAAAAACCTACAAACTAAAATCAGCTCAAGATTAATGGACAAAATGGTAATCAGGAAATTGAAAAAGGAAGCAAGAAACGCTGAAAATAGAAAGACTTTAGCTGGTGGAAATCGATCCGGAATACTCAGGAATGCAAATACTAAGGTCCCTGCTATAAAGCCCAACTGCACTGCAGAGGTAATCCAAGAAATAATCTCAGGCTTGCCCAGAAGTAGCCCAAGTTCCGGAGCGACTGCATTTCCTGCAAACCAAAGAGAAGTGCCCAGAAACTGAGCGATGACGATCAGTACTAGGGCACTTCGTGAGTTTAAACTGGCCTTCAAATACCTAGAATTTTCTTGATTTGAGAGATCTCACTTTCTGAGAATTTGGTATTTTTTACAGCTTCGACATTATCATCCAATTGCTCAGGCTTGGATACTCCCACTAATACAGAAGTGATCCGAGGATCTTTCAACAGCCAAGCAATCGCCATTTGAGCTAAGCTCTGATCTCTAGATTTAGCCACTTCATTCAGCGCACGGATCATCTCCAGTTTTTCTCCACCGATTTGATCTGGTTTCAAATATCGACCATCTTTCGCAGCTCGAGAATCTTCTGGAATTCCTTTCAAATACTTATCCGTTAGCATGCCCTGCTCCAATGGTGAGAATGCGATACTTCCGACGTTTTTATTACCCAAAACATCCATTAAACCATTTTCCACCCATCGATCAATCATCGAATACCGTGGTTGATGAATCAAAAGAGGCGTTCCCAATTGGTTCAGGATATCGTAAGCCTTTTGGGTGTCTTCGGCAGAATACTGAGAAATCCCTACATAAAGTGCCTTTCCCTGCCTAACCAATAGATCCAAAGCACCCATCGTTTCTTCGAGGGGAGTATTTGGATCAGGCCGATGATGATAAAAGATATCGACATAATCGAGTCCCATTCGCTTGAGACTCTGATCGCAACTTGCTACCAAATACTTCTTCGAACCAAAATTCCCATAAGGACCTGGCCACATATCCCAGCCTGCTTTCGTTGAAATTAATAACTCATCCCGAAGGCTTGAAAAATCCTTTTTAAGGATTCTGCCAAAATTTTCCTCAGCAGATCCGAAAGGAGGCCCATAATTGTTTGCCAAATCAAAATGACAAATCCCCAAATCAAAAGCCCTTCTGAGAATCTTTCGTCCCAAAGTAAAATCAGAATTGTGACCGAAATTATGCCAAAGACCTAGGGAAATTTCAGGTAATTGAAGTCCGCTGTTGCCACATCGACGGTAATTCATCTGATGATAGCGGTCGGCTGCTGGTTGATAAGGTAATAGAGGGTTATGATCGTTGATGTCCATTATTGATAGGTATATTTAAGCAGTCCAAAATAAGGCGATAATAACTGCTAACAAACCAATGCTAAAGATTAAAAGCCAAGATTTCCAGACATAGGCTACCCAATTGTTGAATTTTATATTAGCGGCAGCCAAAACAGCTAGAATTGTCCCGTTTGTTGGTGTCATCAAATCCATTAAGGTTGATGGATATTGATAAGTCAAAACTGCTATTTCTCGAGACATCCCCAAAAGATCTGTCAAAGGAGTCACGAGTGGCATAGTCAGCACAGCTTGTCCCGAAGTACTTGGCACCGGAATGTGAATTAGCGCTTGAGACAGGTATAGCCCTACTACTGCTATCTGATTTGGTAATTGCTCCAAAGGTTGCAGTAGTCCATGAATAATAGGATCAATTGCCATTCCTTGCTCCAAAATCAGATAGATCGACTGAGCTAATCCAATGATAACACCTGCAAAAATCATTTCTGAAAAGC
>JBLGAM010000031.1:0-31616 GCA_047612305.1 Planctomycetota bacterium
GACTACGAAAAAGTAGGTCTTCAAAAAATCTTTAATGATCAGTTTATCGAGAATCTTCATTTTATAATCTAGTACTGACTTTTTTCACCATGTGATCTTTCCAAACGCTAAAATCACCTGCAAGGATGTGCTCGCGAGCTTGTCCCACTAACCACAAATAGAAACTTAAGTTGTGAATACTGCCAATCTGCGCTGCCAAGATCTCTTTGCTGATAGTCAGATGACGAAGGTAAGCTTTAGAATAAAACGTGCTAACATAGCCTCCGATAGCAGGATCGATTCCTGTAAAATCATCCTTCCACTTTTCATTTCGAATATTAATAAATCCTTCTGAGGTGAAAAGCATTCCATTTCTGGCATTTCTAGTCGGCATCACACAGTCGAACATATCCACGCCAAGTGCGATACACTCGAGAATATTTGCTGGTGTACCCACGCCCATCAAATAGCGTGGTTTGTCTTTTGGCAAAATATCGGTTACCAATTCAGTCATTTCATACATCATTTCCGCAGGCTCTCCTACAGAAAGACCTCCGATCGCATTACCTTCTCGATCGCAGGAAGCTATAAATTCAGCAGACTGAACTCTTAAGTCCTTATATACGGATCCTTGGACAATCGGAAACAAAGTCTGGTTGTAGCCATATTTCCCCGAAGTCTCATCAAATCGATTAATGCAGCGCTTCAACCAGCGATGAGTCATTTCCATCGAGTTCCGTGCGTAGTCGTATTCGCAGGGATAGGGTGTGCATTCATCAAAAGCCATAATGATATCTGCCCCGATGGTGCGTTGGATATCCATCACATTTTCTGGAGTGAAGTGATGCTTCGACCCATCAATATGAGATTTAAACATCACCCCATCTTCCTTTATCTTCCGAGTTCCTGCAAGTGAAAAAACTTGGTATCCCCCACTATCCGTCAGAATTGGTTTTTCCCAACCGTTGAATTTGTGAAGTCCACGGGCTCGCTCGAGAATATCCAATCCTGGTCTCAGATAGAGATGATAAGTATTACCAAGGATAATTTGAGCTTTGATATCCTGATCCAACTCTCGTTGATGGACTGCTTTTACAGAGCCAGCTGTCCCTACAGGCATAAAAATTGGGGTTTGGATTTCACCGTGGTCAGTAGTTACTACTCCAGCCCTTGCCTTGGTATTTTGATCTGTTTTGGAAAGCGTAAATTTCATACTTGCTACTATTTTTGGACATTTTACTTATTTGTCCCAAAAGGCTACAAAAATATACCCTTATTCTTAAACGAATGCTGAATTTGATTTTATATTTGCCAAGCAAATTGACCTATGGGCCTATTTTTACTTTGGTTATTATTCGGTATTGGAGTAGTTATTCAGGTTGTCTACCTGTTGATTATTTTCAGTAGAACTGCCTTTTACGCAGGAAAAAGCACTAACACTAGCCTTGAGTCTTCTTCTGAGGGTGTGACAGTGATGATTGCTGCACACAATGAATTCCAAAACCTTAAAGTCCTCATCCCAAAATTATTTGAGCAAGATTATCCTTTGTTTGATTTGATGATTGTAAACGATCGCTCAACCGATCGGACTAAAAGACTGCTGGAGGAATACATGGAAATCTATCCACGGCTCCGATCTGTGACTGTTAAATATACTCCCGCTCACGTTACTTCAAAGAAATTTGCCTTGACGCTCGGGATCAAAGTAGCTAAGCACGATGTGATTCTGTTGACAGATGCCGACTGTATTCCTGACACCAACCTATGGATCAGCAAGATGACAGAACCCGTTCGAAATCAAGGGAAAACGTTCGCAATCGGCTTCTCTGGCTATGAGCTTAAGGCTGGATTCTTAAACTCTTGGATTCAATTTGAGACACTTCTGACTGCCCTACTCTACATGTCTTTTGGACTCTGGAATCGACCCTTCATGGGAGTTGGAAGAAATCTATGCTACCGTAAAAGCTTTTTTATGGAAGTGAAAGCTTTCAAAGGACTTTGGCATATTCAGGGTGGAGATGACGATTTGTTTGTTAACCTGTACACCACCGGAAAAAATACTGCTATAGTAATCGACCCCCAATCGAATACCACCTCTACACCCAAAGAGACCAGATCAGAATACCTGATTCAAAAGAAACGCCATCTCCACGCTGGTAAATACTATGATTCGGGCGACAAACAAAAAATTGGATTATATGCTTTTTCGCATGCATTATTCTGGATTGGCGGGATCGGATTATTGATTTATTTTGGTTTATCTCAATCTTGGGAACATTTTTCCGTTGTTTTCGGTATTATGCTACTACGGTCTTTATTTGTCACAGTACTATTTAGAAAGGCCGACAAAAAAATCAGGGGAATAGCGCCCTCCAAAGCTACCTGGATGCTTGACTTCTTGTATTTGGGTTATTTTTGGATATTGGGGACGATTTCTCATCAGGCAAAAAACATCCAATGGAAATAAGCAATCGTGATTTTTCGAAAAAAGCCTTAGAGGACTTTGAGCTCATCGACCAAGCTGTACTTGAGCAGGACCAACAAGCCTTTGCGGCGCTGATGAAGCGCTACAAAAAGGCTGTTTATTACATGATCCTCAAAATGATCCGAGATACGGATGATGCCGACGATTTGACAATGGAAGCTTTTGCCAAAGCCTTTAAGAATCTCCATCGATTCAAAAAAGATTTCACCTTTAGCACCTGGCTCTTTCGCATAGCTACCAATAATACGATTGATTTTATCCGGAAAAAGAAGCTCAAGACCATGAGCTTAAACGGAACACTCTCCGATGACAGTGGGAATTCGGTCACGATTGATGTGACTGACGAAGATAATAATCCACAGGATGAATTCATTCGGACCCAACGAATCGAAATGGTTCGAATCTTTGTGGACAAACTACCTCCGAAATATCGCAAACTTGTTCAACTCCGATATTTCGACGAATTATCTTACGAGGAAATTGCGAAAGAATTAGAAAAGCCGCTCGGCACGGTCAAGGCACAACTTCACCGATCTAGAGAGCTTCTCTATGAAATTGCAGCTGGTAAAGAAAAACATATTTGATGAATCAAGAAACTGAATTAATCAGCACCTATTTTCCAGGCCTGAGCGAAATCCAATTGGAGCAATTTACCAGCCTTGGTGAGCTCTATACCGATTGGAATTCTAAAATTAATGTGATCAGCAGAAAGGACATGGAGCAATTCTATATTCATCATGTGATTCACTCTTTGGGAATCGCCAAAGTCATGGAGTTTCAACCTGGAACAAGGGTATTGGATATTGGTACAGGAGGAGGATTCCCAGGTATTCCATTAGCCATTCTTTTTCCTGAAACTCATTTTCATCTCGTGGATTCGATCGGAAAAAAAATCTCCGTAGTCAAAGATGTGGTGAAGCAGCTTAAGTTGACCAACGTAGAAGCCCAGCAGGCTCGGGCGGAAGAGTTGGTTCGTAAATACGATTTTGTAATCAGTCGAGCAGTGACCCGAATGGCAAATTTTTATCCTTGGGTGAAAAACAAGATCCGCAAGGAGGATTTCAACGAGTTTCAAAATGGTATTCTTTACCTCAAAGGCGGAGAAGTAGATGAAGAAATGGACGAACTTGACAAGTCTTACGTCGTGTACCATCTAAATGATTACTTCCAAGAGGAATATTTCGAAACCAAAAAAGTGATTTATCTGCCTTGGGAAGATAAACGCTAACCCCTTCTAAATCAGATTCTAAATTAATCTACCCGAAATGTCTGAAGTGCTTTTTGTAAATTTCCACTTTGGTCTACGAAAGTGACTTTGATCTGATATATACCGCTATTTACTGGCAATTTTAACCTTAGGTTTTCAATGGAATTCTCACCGGTCTCAGTGGCCGACCAATAAATCACTGTTCGCCAGTCTTTCATTTTGAGGTCTGTCGGGGAGGCAAACAGTTTATTTTTTTCAAGGACTTTAGGAAGAATCCCCTGATAGTCTAGGTAAATTCCATTGGTAGGAATCGGAAATCCCCCAAAATCATTCTTATACGAGCTAAAGCTGATTACTCCTGGAAAAACCTCCTCATTGAGATAGAAGTTACGGGCTAATACCTCCAACTTTTCCAATCCTTTAGGATCGAAAGCCGCTAATAAATCTGAATCAAATACCGGCATAGCATCGACCAGCATCAGTGGATTACTATCGAATATGCTACCACGAACCTTATCAAGCACTCGAAATTCCTTTCGTTTTTGAGCAGTCCGCACACTAGTCTCAGGCACATATTCTTTGATCACAGTCTCAACTGACTCAAAGCGAGTGTAATCATCTAATCTATACGTAATGTCTTCCACAAACCCAGTCATGACAGGAAATGGGCTACTGTCAAATTCTTGGACAAAATACCCTTCAACCTGACCCGCCTTCAAAAGGGCTGTGAGGTAGGGCTCATCCGCCGGAGAGATCTCAAGTACTGGGAAGTTAAACTCAGATTTGAACTTGGTTTTGGGTGCTGGAGAGACAATCGATAAATCTACCAAGCTTAAATTATTATTGGCCTGAGCCACCATAAAACGCCAATTTTTCATTCCTCCTGTGTCAAAGTACATCGAACCAAACGCATCTGGGCGATCTGTAAAAAGTGCAGATTTGGTGCCATGCACGGAGAGGTAATATAGTTGAGTAGTATCTGGAGATTCCTGATCTAGTCTCGCCTCCACGATATGACCAAATAGCTCTGGTACCAAAGTCCTTGACTCAATCGACTGATATAGCTCCTTCGAAGAGAGCTGCCCTTGCTTTTCCAAAAAGGGATTCATGGCCGAGATTTGAATCTCTTTAATACGCGTAATTGTATTTAGATTAAGTTCTAAAAATTCTCCTACCTTCAGGTTTTTTGAATTCAAAGAAATTTTATCTGTATTCTCCTCATGGATTAAATATTCCTTTCGGTTACCTACCACAGCCGGAGGGATACTCGAATTGAAGATAGTAACGAACTGCTGGGTCAGGCCCAGTTCCAAATCCAAGTAGGGACTCACTCGGGTAAAAACTCGAAGTAAATAGTGGTCCGAAGGGAGATTAGTGGGAATCCTTAAGTAATTGAAAGACTCCCCATCGGCGGAAGGCATTTTTATAAGAGCCACTGATTCATTGAAACGATTCAGCAACTCTGCATAAATGATCTGTGATGGAGAGCTTCCTGATTCGGTAGAAACTCCTGCCTGAATCCAAATCCGTTCTCCTCCGAAATAGATGTTTTTAGGGATTGAGAAATTAATTATCTCTTTCTTCAAAAGAGAATTTTGGCCAAATCCAAACGATGAGGTAAGGAAAGCAATGAGAACTAAAAGCAATAAATTTTTTTTCACCTGGTTCATATATTAATCCTCCCAAAAATCAGGTCTGACATTAGTGCCTCGCTGGGTACAGTCTACACATCGTAAAGAAGAATACCGGTAACCGATAGGGTTAAAATCCCCATCAAGAACTATAGGCTGTGCAGGAATATTAACTCCTGATTTGAACCTCGAATCATAATCTCGAATCAAAACAGTATCTGCCGATAGAATACATCCGTCATATTCGGGGACCTCTGCTCGCCAAGGGCTAATCTCACTAATATCGATAAATAGTCTTCGTTGTTGCACTTTCCCTAATCCTACCTGACCTATCACCGGAACCTCTGGATTCTGATCTTGGGTAATGTTTCCCCGGATTATAGAGGGAAGCGGGCTGAAGATTGAGCCTAAATCATCCGTATTTTTTTTCAAAATCTCCCAGAACTCTGAAGCATCCTTCGTAAGGGCTTTCTGAGAAATCAGGATATTATATCGAACAGAAAGACGCTCATCTCCTTGATTAATTTGATTGAGAGTCTGTCGGAATACAAACTGATCCTCAAAACGCGATGAGGTCTCCAAGACCAAATCTGAATTACGAACAGTTTTATAGCAATAATCGGTACGCTCATCGGGGGTTCTGGGAACCACCTCCTTAACTTTTGGGTCGTATTTGACCTGGGAAGTAATCGGCGGTCGGAAGGCCCAAGTTTCATCATAGGTCCATAAAAAATCATCCGCTTCGGAATTTCCCTTAGTAGTTAGGAAAATTTCCACTCCAGCTTCATTTTTCTCAAAACCCACATCAATAATCTCTGGAGTCACCAATGGTGTCAAAGGGATGGTGGAGTAGCTTGTACCATCCGGAACAAAAATCCGAAGGACGTATGTGTCATTTTCAGGGACATCATGTTTGAATTCATAGCTGCCACTGCCCAATTCAGTTAAAGGATACCGCTCCCCACCTGAACTTTCCAAATAGATAGATGCGCCTAGAACTACCGGTTCAGAACCAGTATCATTCTGAATAGATCTAGTATAGCTCAGATCCAAAATACTTGATAAACCTTCTGAATCCAGATAGCCCTCTACGACCAATACATTTAAATCAGATGGTGCAATCTCCGGCTCAAATGGCTCTCTACAGCCTGCCACCAAAGCCACAATAATAATCAGGTATAGCTGAAAATATCTCATTAGAATCTGAAGTTGTACGTGATAAATGGAATAGGCCGAGCGAAAATCGATAATTGGTAGCCACGTAATTGACCTTCCACTGCCGTATAATAGACCGAGTATGGATTGCTTCTGCCCAACACATTGTAGATTCCAAGTGACCACGAGGAATGCGCAAGCTTATTGACTTTATGATTCCCCTCCAAATTCACGGAGAAGTCAATTCGGAAATAATCTGGAATTCGATAGGCATTTCGGTCTGAGAAATATACTCGTTCTGAACCTGCGTATTCAAATTTTGAAATTGGAAGAGTCACTGGTCTTCCTGTCGAATAATTACCATTCACTGAGGCATTGACTCGTTTACTCAATTCGTAATTCGCAACTAAAACCACGTGGTGCGGTTGATCAAAATTACTGGAGTAGAAATCTCCATTATTGATTTTTTCAATACTTGGCTCGTCAGAAGTCTTCAGCAAAGACCTAGAATAGGTATACGCTAATGAGCCTTTCAATTTGCCAGTATTCTTTTTTAGAAGCAGCTCCACCCCATAGGCTTTTCCGATAGAATTGAGGATATCCTGTTCGATATTTTCATTCAAAATAATGGAAGCGCCAGAACGATAATCCAATAGATTATTCATGTATCGGTAATATACTTCCGTAGAAAATTCGATCCGATTGCTTGCCAAGTTTCTATAATATCCCAAGGAAGCTTGTCCACCAGATTGTGGCTTAATGTAGCTATCACTGAGTTTCCATGAGTCCGTCGGTGCAATCGAGGAGGTGTTGGAAAGCAAGTGAATATTTTGGCGCATGGTATTGAAACCAAACTTGATGGAGGACTGATTGCTTAGATTATACCTTCCGGAGACTCTAAACTCCGGACCATGGTAAGTCTTTACATTTTCCCCTTTCCCTAAAGTCTCTTCCCCAATGACATTACTCTCTGTAATTGGTGCGCCTGGAACGTACTGATTCACTGTCAAAGGGCCGTAGAGCTGATAGAACATATATCTTCCACCATAGCTCACTGAGAATTTTTCATTGACAAAAAACTCATCCCCAAAATAGATTGATATTTCTCGGGCTTGCTCATCCTCAAGATCTTTATTGATGACTATGGATTCTGACCCAAATGGACTATTTGTCCCTGGGTTCAATTGATAGTCTATGACATGCAAGCCAAATTTCAGGATATGTCGATCGCTTTTTCTGTATTCCAAATCGGCACGAGCATGGAGCTGATTGACATTAAACTTGAAATCAAAAGAATTCAAAGGATTATCTAGCCCAACGATCCCAAATTCATAGCTATCGTAACCAACAGTAAATTTACCCTCCAATTGATCATTGAAAAAGTGTCTCCAGGTAAGTGCCAGATTACGATTTTGATAGGAATAAGTCGTATCGGCATCAAAGCTGAATTCGTCGCTGCTCAAGTAACTGGTAAATTCCAGACTGTTTTTATCATTTATCTGATGCCTTACATTTGCATTAAAATCATAGAATGAAGCATTTGAGCCATTCAGTGCAGCTTCATCATCCAAAAGATTGAGGGCCCAATTGGAATAAGTAGTTCGCCCACCGACAATAAAAGTAGTCTTATCACTGATTGGACCTTCTACGCTTAATCGACCGGTCATGATCCCGATTCCTCCACTCACTCCTATTTTTTCGGTGCTCCCAAATTTAGGTGCAACCTGTAAGACAGAGGAAAGTCTGCCTCCATAATTTACCGGTACAGAACCTTTATAAAGCTCAACTCCAGTAACCATGTCTGGATTAAAGGCAGAAAAGAATCCAAAGACGTGTGAAGGATTGAAAATTGTGGACTGATTGTAGAGAATCAAATTCTGATCTGCAGCTCCACCTCGGACATTGAACCCAACGCTTGCTTCACCTACAGTATTTACTCCTGGCATCGTCAGCAATCCTCGAATCACGTCAACTTCACCCAATATTGCTGGCAATCGCTTAACCTCCGCAATGCTGATGGATTGTACTCCCATTTCGAGTTTGTTGATATTGGACAAAGCTCCAGAACTCACCACAAATTCGTCTAGCGAAAGCACATTTTCCTCGATCCTCATATCAAAAGTTCCATCACCCTGCAGATCAATCTGTCGCTGCTCCTGAAATCCGCCGATATTCTGGACTACGATCGTATGTCGCCCTTTGGGTAAGTTTAGTCGATATCGCCCGGTTACATCGGTTACAATCTGAGCGTAATTAACCTTTTCCAAGACAATCGCACCATTGATAGGCTGACCTGATTCGATACTGCTGACTATTCCGCTCAGTGTGGCCGTTTTGGATTGGGGGTTATCTGAAGCTCTTCCGATTACGAATCGCTTATTTTTCGCAAAAGCTTCTATGGCATCTGAAGCACTGGTTGCTGAATCATTGCGCTGCTGAATCTGAAAATAATCCGAAGGAAAATCTAAAGTTAGTCTTGGCCCTCTATTGATCCAGACTTGATTTGATTTATCGATGGTGTAGGTCAAGCCTGATTTTGCGAAAATCTGATCCAAGGCGTCCTTCAGTTCGGAATTTGTCAATTGTAGATTGACCAAAATACCAGCTACCTCTTTTTCTTTGAAAAAGAATCGATAGGGAGTATCAGATTCAATATTTGCTGCAAATCGATCAAAACTCATCCCCGCATACATTCCAGAAATTTTGGGCAAAGGCGCCTTTTGCGCAAAAGCGCCTATATATAGAAAGCAAAGAAGCCCTAAAAGTACCAGTCTCCTCATTTCGAAAATCCTTCAAAAGTATCCGAACGCTTGGTCCTCAAATTCGCCAAAATGGCTAATGACTGTTCCATATTTCGTTTAAAATCAAGTCTGCTTGCTTTCAGCGCCTGCTTCGCTTCTTTCTTATCTAATCCCAATAAATTAATTGCCTGTGATTTCCTATTCACTAATTCAAATTTTCCATTATACCAATAAAACAAATCCTCATAGGCGACAAATACCTTGGTGTAATCTCCTAGTTCCTTCACGGGCTTTAGCTCTTTGTGGTGCTTTGCCAAAACTTTGATCTCCCCATCCGCAATGATTTCGTAGAATCCGTTACGGTGATGCGTATAGGATTCATTCCCTTTGAAGTTTCTGAATTCTGAGCCATCCTGAAGTTCAAACTCCTCGACTTTCTCCGATTTGATGAGGATTTTTTGATTGTGGATTGGTTGGAACGTTATAACCCAATCTGCCTGGCTATCATAGAGCAAGGGAACTTCCTTATAGTTTACCTCATTAATTCGAAGTACCCCATTTCCAAAAACTCGAGTCTCGAAGAATGGATGCCCATCAAAGTTACGCGGAGAATCTGCATAGAGTCCTCCACTAATCAACTCTTGGAAAAAGGGTAGCTGCTTTTGGTAGAGCGAAAGGTAAGAATCGGAAGCTGAGACTTCCTGCGCTTTAGCCGACCATCCAAAAATCAAAAGACCCGAAAGAAAAAAGCTTATTTTTAACATATAAATCTATTGCACGATACTAGCGAAGAAATGATTCAAATCTTCGGAAGATATCATGAAAGGTTAAAGTAGATTTTAAATGGATCGCGCCACTAATCCTTAGACAAAGAAATGATTAACCGACGAACACTTCTCAAATCACTCGCATTAGGAGCTACAACTCTTCCACTCAGCGCAGCCTTTGGGGCGACAAGTCCTAAAAAAGAAACCAAATTTCTCTTTTCCCTAAATACCAGTACCATCAGAGGTCAAAAGTTAAGCTTGCCTCAACTCATCGAGCTGGCTGCCCGAGCTGGTTATGACGGATTTGAGCCTTGGATGATGGAGATTCAGGGGTATCTGGAAACTGGGAAATCAATCGCATCGCTCAAAAAGCTTGCTTCTGATGCCGGACTGGAGTTTTTTGATTGCATTGGTTTTCCGACTTGGATGTCCCAAGATACCGAGAAGAGCAAGACTGGTTTTATACAGATGGAAAAAGAAATGGAAGTCTTGGCAGAGCTAGGTTGTCCACGAGTGGCGGCTCCGGCAATCGGGACTGAAGCACCACTTGACCTACTTCAGGCAGGCGAAAAATACAAGCGCTTGCTTGACCTAGGTCGAAAAACTGGGGTAATGCCTCAATTGGAATTTTGGGGAGCTTATCCTTCTTTTCACCATTTAGGCCAAGCGATGATGGTGGCTGCAGCGGCAGATGATAAGGACGCCAAGATTTTGGCAGATGTGTACCATTTATTCCGCGGAGGATCTGGCTTTGAAGGCATGAAAATGCTGGATGGTCATGCCATAGATATTTTCCATATGAATGATGTGCCAGCGGATATCCCAAGACTGGAGCAGCAGGATAAAGATCGGGTCTTTCCCGGAGACGGAGCTGCGCCACTGAAGGAACTCTCTGAGGTATTGAAATCAAAAGGAGGACAGATTATCCTATCGCTGGAGCTCTTCAATCCGACTTACTATGCGATGGATGCTGAGTATGTGATTACCACGGGACTAGAGAGGATGAAGCGGTTTTTCTAAATCTCGAATTCTGAAATACGATTTACGAGACCTTTTCGGCTAATAGCGTTTCGTGGAGACACGAACCGCGGTAGGGATTATTGAAAAGTTCAACCAATGGTCGTTCAGGCGGACACCACTTAGAATGGAGCCCTAAAGTGCTTGTTCCAATTTTTCTTTCGGGAGATCGAGTCGCTCAAAAGTCTTATCCCAGCTAGTCTTAGCCACAGCTATTTAATGAAAAGCAAACTATACCCTTCCGATCAATTTTCCACAACTTCACAATTGGGCGTTATTTCCCGGAACCATTCATTTAAAAGACCATTGACAAATACAAACTCGTAAAACTCGTTTGTATAGGGATAGTTTCTATAGGAAAATACCTCAATTCTATCTACGCCTTCCATTCGCATTTCCGAAATGGTGAAGTTCCTACCCAACAGACGAATCATGTCATCCTTTGACATTCCCAATTCCAGTTGACTCATTAATTTTCCGTTTAGAGTGGAGAAAATCGAAGAACAGGCTGAAAAAGCGAGGCTAGCAAAGCAAATTAGAAGTATATGTTTCATTTTATTCTTTTCTTTTTCAAACGTATTTCCGGGCAAATAAAGTTGTTTGAAGTATTATCAAAAAGATAGTACCATTGAAAATCAACATATTATTTTTTTCGGAGTTCTTCAATCCCACCTATTATGCGATAGATCCTGAATATGTGATTACCACGGGACTTGGTAAAATGAAGTAGCTTTTCTAAATCCTGAATTCGAAAATACGATTTACGAGACCTTTTCGGCTAATTGCGTTTCGTGGAGACACGAACCGCGGCAAAAGAATTTTAGCTATCCTTAGTGTCCTTCGCGAAAACCTTTGCGGACTTTGCGGTAAAATCCTTCAAATCCTCAATGGTTGAAATTTTCAGATTTCATAATTAAGCTTTCTGATTTCAAATTCTTAGTGTCCTTCGCGAAAACCTTTTGGGGCTTTGCGGTTAAAAAAATTTCCATTGTTGGCTTTGTGGCAAAAAAAATTTCCTTTTAGGCTAAAAAAATCCCCAATCACCCAAACAAATCTGAGCTCAAATACCGATCGCCTCGGTCGCATGTGATGCAGACAATTAGTCCCTCTTTAAGTTCTTTGGAAAGTTCCAAAGCTGCAAATAATGCTCCTCCACTACTCATTCCTCCCAAGATCCCCTCTTCCTTAGCCATTCGACGGGTCATAGCGGTTGCTTGTTCTTGACTTACATCGATTACCCGATCTACGCGATCCGCTTCGAAAATAGCCGGTAAAAACTCAGGTGACCATCTACGAATCCCAGGAATGCTTGACCCATCGGTAGGTTGTGTACCTACGATTTGAATATTGGGATTCATTTCTTTTAAATAACGAGATACGCCCATGATCGTCCCGGTAGTGCCCATAGCCGAGACAAAGTGGGTTACTTTCCCTTTCGTATCATTCCAAATTTCAGGTCCGGTCGTGTTATAATGTGCAAGGTAATTATCCGGATTAGCAAACTGATTGAGCATGAAATAGCCCTCATTTACATTCATTTCCTCAGCTAGCGTTCGGGAATATTCAATGGTTTTTGCAGCAGGTGTCAGAATGACTCTGGCTCCATAAGCTTTCATAGAGAGGACTCGTTCCTTGGTAGAATTGTCTGGCATGATCAAAGTCATCTCCAATCCAAGAACTTTGGCCACCATCGCCAAGGCTATCCCAGTATTGCCGCTTGTAGCTTCTACCAACTTATCTCCAGATTTGATCTCTCCCCTGTCTAAGGCAGATCGAAGCATATTATAAGCAGCTCGATCCTTGACACTTCCACCAGGATTTTGTCCTTCTAGTTTACAAAAAATCTGTACGTCAGGATTGGTAGGGATATTCTCCAAAGCTACCAAAGGGGTATTGCCGATCAGCTCAACTAGTGTCATGTGTTTATGATTTGATTTTGAAAGGTCACATGGAATCTCGCAAAGCTGATAATCATACCAGTGTATGCCGCTTGCGACATGCTCGATTTCATATGTTTATAATTTGATTTTGAAAGGTCATATGCAATTTGCAATCATGAATTTTATTCCCCTCTTGAAAGGGCGAAAAATTCTAGAAGCTCATTTCATCTTGATCATTTTTAAATACATACACGTCAGTTGTAGGCGTGCCTGCATGATACATTTGCGCTTGGTAATACACTTTGCTTCCAGCAGGGACACTTTTAGTCAGCCAGACATTTCCGCCAATCACACTATTCTTTCCAATGGTAGTTGTACCTCCCAGGATCGTCGCACCTGCATAAATGACCACATGATCGGCAATGGTTGGATGTCGCTTGATGTCGGCTTCGCCTTTTTCCACACTCATAGCGCCTAGTGTAACTCCTTGGTAAATTTTCACGTGATCCCCAATCACGGCGGTCTCTCCAATCACCACGCCTGTACCATGATCAATGCAAAAGAATTGACCAATATTTGCTCCTGGATGAATATCGATTCCAGTTCGACTATGTGCAGTCTCAGTAATCATCCTTGGAATAAGTTTGACCCCCAATCGATGGATTTGATTGGCAATCCGGTAAGCAGCGATGGCATAAAACCCAGGATAACTCCGAAGAATTTCAGTTCGTGATTTAGCTGCTGGATCTCCTGCATACATGGCATCAACATCCTGATGTACCCAGTCATAGATTCGCTCTAGATTTTGGAAGAAATCCTCGGCAATCAATACTGCATTACCTTCATAAAGGTGTTTGTTTCTATCCAGAATTGAAGAGAAGGTTAGCTGAAGTTGCTTGAGTTTTGTCTCTAGTTCCTTCTTATTGTTGACTTTTGCAACGGTGTATTCTGGAAAAAGCAATCCCAATAATTCTTCAAAAAACTGTTTAATTACTTTTGGGGAGGGACAATCAGAACACTCTTGATGTGAGAGAAAGAGTTTTGAAATAAATGGATCCATGAAAGGTTTGAAATAGGGCTGATTACAATACAAAACCCACTCGAATCACATAAGGTTCACCGTAGGGCGATCGAAGATTGTTATGTAGCACATTGTAAAGAAAAGTAAAATTAGCCCCACCTCTTTGTCCAAAGGGCGCAAAATATCCGCCTCCAAGGAAAAGGGCATTAGACCAGATTCGCTCAAATCGCTCTGATTGAAAATTGTAATTATCAAAATTGATGGATTCGTATTCTGCGTGAAGAAAAATATTTGGAAGGACGTTGTATCTACTAAAGAGCCTTCCTCCATAAGAGGAAGATTCTCCTCCTATGTATCTGCGGTCGTTGAAATATTGATAGGTAATCCCTACTCCCGAAGAAAACTTCGGAGTAATCATGACTCCCACCAAAGGGGAGAAGTCTATTAAAGTCACGGTGCCAAATTGCATCCCGAAATTCCCCCCAAAATAAAGTCGGTCTTTGAATGGGATGCTATCGCCAGGATAGTATTCACGCTGTCCAAAAGTACTGGATATTGAAAGTATAAAGACGAGGAAAAATAAAAGGTTAAACCTATTTTTTAACGATGACATAAAGATCTTCTGTTGGTTTTTTCATCAGGTATTTCTCACGGGCAAACTTCTCCAAAAGTTCAGGATTACTCATCAACTCCTCCCGCTCTGCTTTAATTTTTGCTTTTCGCTCCAAATAAAATTCCTTTTCATCCTCCAAGGTATTGAGTTTACTGCTGAGTTTGACTTGATTGATCACATTATTAGAATCAATAAAAATCATCCAAGCAAAGAAAAAGGCCAATCCTAAAACATAAAAATTTTTCGTGTACTTGAGGTATTTGGTCATGGGGATAAGGATTTCCTAATTATGTTACAAAAATGATGCAAAAAAAAGACAGCCTTGAAAGGCTGTCTAAATTTGCAATAAGGATTATTCGAATCAAACGAATTTGCCATTGAAAATAGCCGCTTCACCCAACTGCTCCTCGATTCGAAGCAATTGATTGTATTTAGCCATACGATCAGATCTAGAAGCAGAACCAGTCTTGATTTGTCCGCAATTTAGAGCTACTGCCAAATCCGCAATCGTTGAATCTTCTGTTTCGCCAGATCTGTGAGACATTACAGTAGTGAATCCAGCTTTGTGTGCAAGGTTAACCGCATTGATGGTTTCTGTCAAGGTACCAATTTGGTTTACTTTGATTAAGATAGAATTCGCTGACTTTTCTTCGATTCCTCTTTTCAAGAATTTCACGTTAGTGACAAAAAGATCATCTCCAACTAATTGCACACGATCTCCTATTTTGGCAGTGAGCATTGCCCATCCTTGCCAATCTTCTTCTGCACAACCATCTTCAATGGAATCAATCGGATATTTTTCAGAAAGCTCAGCTAAATAATTAACCTGCTCCTCACGGCTTCTTGTTTTTCCAGTGTCGCCTTCAAATTTCTTATAATCATACATTCCATCCTTGAAAAACTCAGATGCTGCACAATCCAACGCGATGGTAACATCTTTACCAGCCTCATAACCTGCTTTGGAAATTGCATCTAGGATACACGCCAAGGCTTCCTCCGTTCCTCCAGAGAAGTTTGGAGCAAATCCTCCCTCATCTCCTACTGCAGTACTCAAACCTTTGTCATGAAGAATTTTCTTCAGATTATGGAAAATTTCAGTTCCCATTCGCATGGCTTCTGAGAAAGTAGGAGCTCCAACTGGACGGATCATAAACTCCTGAAATGCAATCGGCGCATCAGAATGCGACCCCCCGTTGATGATATTCATCATAGGAACAGGAAGTGTATTAGCATTTACCCCACCAACATATCTGTAAAGTGGCTGATTGGATTCCATCGCTGCAGCTTTGGCTACGGCTAAAGAAACACCAAGAATGGCGTTTGCTCCAAGTTTGCTTTTATTCGGAGTACCATCCAATTCGATCATAATCTGATCGATTAGATTTTGCTCAAATATATCAAAGCCTACAAGCTCAGAAGCGATAATATCATTCACATTAGAAACCGCCTTTAGTACTCCTTTGCCCATATAAGCCTTTTTGTCGCCGTCACGAAGCTCAACAGCTTCATTGATACCAGTTGAGGCACCACTTGGTACTGCTGCTCTGCCAAAGGCTCCATTTTCAGTATATACATCCACCTCAACGGTAGGATTTCCTCTAGAGTCTAGAATTTGTCTTGCATGAATTGATTGAATCAACGTCATAGTTTTAATAGGTTTAGGAGTATTAGTTTTGATTAATTAAGGAAATAAAATCATCGAAAAGGTATCTCGAATCATGGGGACCAGGAGAGGACTCCGGGTGATATTGCACCGAGAATGCAGGCTTATTCTTCAAGCGAATTCCGGCGACAGTGTTGTCGTTCAAATGCACGTGAGTAATCTCCACTTCTGTATTTTTCTCTGCATCTTTTCTTGTAACATTGAATCCATGATTCTGGGAAGTGATTTCGCTTTTACCTGTATTCAAATTTTTGATAGGATGGTTCAATCCTCTATGGCCATGGTGCATCTTGTATGTCGAAATTCCGCAGGACTCGGCAAGGATTTGATGTCCAAGACAAATACCGAAAAGAGGTTTTCCAGTATTCAAGATGTCCTTGGTAGTAGCTACTGCATATTCCATAACTGCAGGATCACCTGGGCCATTGGAAAGAAAGTATGCATTAGGAGACCACGCTTCCATCTCTGCCAATTTAGTTTTGGCAGGGAATACTTTACAGTAAACGCCCCTGCTAGCAAGATTTCTAAGAATATTCTTCTTAATACCAAAATCAAGACAAGCCACTTTAATGGAAGCATTTTCATCCCCGTAATAATAAGGCACTTGGGTACACACTGCCGAAGAAAGCTCCAAGCCATTCATATCAGGGACTTTCTCCAATTCAGACTGGAGACCAACTACATTTTCTTCAAACTCGGAACTGATAATGGCATTCATAGCACCTTTGGCTCTTAGGTGACGAACGAGCATTCTAGTATCGATATCTGCAATACCAGTAATTTTATTCGTTACTAAATAATCCTGAAGTGAGCCGTTTGCATCGATTCTGGAATAAACTTCAGAAAAGCTATTGACTACAATACCACCAATCGTGGGATGATCGGATTCCACTTCCGAATCGATAACCCCATAATTTCCTATATGAGGTGTAGTGGTGACGATTATTTGTCCAGTATAAGAAGGATCGGTGTAAATCTCCTGGTAGCCGGTCATTCCGGTATTGAAGCAAATCTCACCACCGTTTGTACCATGGTTTCCAATCAATGAACCGTGAAAGACAGTTCCGTCCGCTAAGAGTAAAGTTGCTTTTTGTTTGATCATCGTTCTTTTTGAATTGCCCAAAGTTAAATATTTATTGGAAAGGATTAAGGTTGAAAAGGGTATAAAAAAAGGATTGAACAAGTGTCCAATCCTTTGATATTGTCAGTGAGTGCTTCAATTTACTTCTCTTCAGTTTCGCCTTCAGTTGGATCTTCGCTAGCCTCAGGAGCACTTGGCTCTTCAGCTTTTGTCTCAACAGCAGGAATATCTACTTTAGCTTCTACCACGGCTGAAGCCGTTCCAGTAACTCTTCTAGATCTTCTAGTAGTCTTCTTAACTGGCTTCGAATCTTTTAGCATTAATTCGTTAAAGTCAACCAACTCGATGATACACATTTCAGCGTTGTCACCTAATCTAAAGCCAGTCTTGATGATACGCGTGTACCCTCCAGGACGATTAGCTACTTTTTCAATTACTCCTCCGAATAGCTCGATGATTGCCTCTTTATTTTTCAAATAAGAGAAAGCCATACGTCTATTGTGAGTGGTATCCTCTTTTGCTCTAGTCACAAGAGGTTCCAAATACTTCTTCAATTCTTTTGCCTTGGCAAGCGTGGTCGAAATACGCTTGTGAAGAATTAGTGAAGTTGCCATATTAGAAAGCATTGCCTTCCGGTGAGCAGTCTTCCTTCCAAGGTGGTTAAATTTCTTACCGTGTCTCATATTAATTATTCTTCATCAAGTTTATACTTTGAAATATCCATTCCAAAAGTCAATCCTTTTTCTTGGATAAGTTGCTCTAGTTCTGCAAGAGACTTCTTACCAAAGTTTCTGAATTTCATCATATCCGAGATTTCAAGTCTTGCCAAGTCGCCAAGCGTCTTCACATCAGCGGCCTTAAGGCAATTGAATGCTCTAACGGAAAGGTCTAGATCGCTTAAGGAAGTCTTAAGCAACTTTCTCATGTGCAAAAACTCCTCATCAATCGGCTCTGGTTCAGCGATTCCTGTAGAATCTAAAACCATTGTTTGGTCAGAGAACAACATGAAGTGTTGAATCAAGATTTTAGCAGATTCTTGAAGTGCTTTCTCCGGATGGATTGAACCATCTGTAGATACTTCTAGGATAAGTTTTTCGAAGTCAGTCTTTTGCTCTACTCTCGTATTCTCTACACTGTACTTCACATTTTTTATTGGTGTGAAGATAGCGTCGATAGCGATTGTGCCAAAGATTTGATCTTTTGGTTTGGATTCTTCAGCTGGTAAGTAACCTCTGCCTTTTTCCACCACTAATTCCATCTCAAAGTTTTTAGATTCGTCAATATGACAAATCACTAAATCTGGATTTAAGATTTCGAAGGAAGATGTGAACTTAGCAATGTCCCCAGCAGTGAACACAGATTGATTTTTTATCTCAACAGTGATTTTTCCATCAAATGCTTCATGCACTTTTTTGAATCTCACTTGTTTCAAGTTCAAAATAATATCTGTGACGTCTTCAACTACACCTTCGATAGTAGAAAATTCATGCACTACGCCAGGAATCTTCAACGAAGTGATTGCATAACCCTCTAAGGATGAAAGCAGAATTCTTCTCAAGGCATTACCGATGGTAACGCCATAGCCTTTTTCTAGTGGTTTGAAGGTAAATAAGCCATGAAAATCATCGGCTTTTTCCATTACCACTTTCTCCGGCATTTGAAATGCTAGTATGGACATATATCTCGTTCTTTTTTAAAAGCTGAAAATATTAAAATTACTTAGAGTAAAGTTCGACAATGAGTTGCTCCTTGATATTCTCAGGAATATCATCTCTGCCTGGAACACTGACGAATTTGCCGGTCAATGATGTGCCATCCCACTCTAACCAAGGATATTTATTTACACCTTTTCCAGCTAAACTACTAGTGATGGCTAGAAGAGACTTAGAACGTTCTCTAACTGAAACCACATCACCTGGCTTAAGCGTATAGGAAGGGATATTTACCACATCACCATTCACAAGAATATGTTTGTGAGAAACTAGCTGTCTAGCACCTCTCCTAGTTGGAGAAATCCCTAATCTATATACTGTATTGTCTAATCTTCCTTCTAGTAGCTGAAGTAGGTTTTCACCTGTGATTCCAGACTTTCTTGAAGCAATACCAAACATTTTAGCAAATTGTCTTTCCAATACACCGTAGATGTATTTTGCTTTCTGCTTTTCGGAAAGCTGTATAGCATATTCCGACTGCTTCTTTCTTCTACCTCTTCCGTGTTGTCCCGGAGGGTAATTCTTTTTCTGTAGCGCTTTGCTATGCCCTTCGATAGGCTCACCAAATTTTCTGGCGATCTTTGATTTAGGACCTGTATATCTAGCCATTCTGTTACAATTTTAAAATTAAACTCTTCTACGCTTTGGTGGACGACAGCCATTGTGAGGCATAGGAGTCACGTCAATGATCGTGGTTACATCCAATCCTACATTTTGCAACGTTCTGATCGCTGATTCTCTACCAGCGCCAGGACCTTTCACAAAAACCTCGACTTTTCTCAAACCTAGGTCATATGCAACTTGTCCACAATTCTGGGCTGCCATTTGAGCAGCGTATGGAGTGTTCTTCTTTGATCCTCTGAAACCCATTTTACCGGCAGAGGCCCAAGATATCACTTGTCCTGCATTGTTGGTAATAGAGATAATGATATTATTGAAGGAGGCTTTAATATGCACTTGTCCTACAGCTTCTACCTTTACTACTCTTTTTTTACCTTTTGCTTTATCGTTTCTTTTCTGAGCCATAATCTAATCAGGTTTTATTTAGTTGCCTTCTTTTTGTTAGCAACTGTTTTACGCTTACCCTTCCTTGTTCTGGCATTGTTCTTAGTCTTCTGACCACGAACAGGAAGTCCTTTTCTGTGTCTCAAACCTCTGTAACAACCGATATCAAGTAGTCGTTTGATGTTCAATTGAACCTCTGACTTCAGTACACCTTCTGTTCTGAATTCTTCAGCAATAATATTACGAATGGCGGTTGATTCATCATCATCCCACTCACCTGCTTTTTTATCGAAAGAGATACCAGCCTTGCTTAAGATAGCTCTAGCGGAGTTTCTTCCGATTCCGAAGATATAGGTAAGTCCGATCTCGCCTCGCTTATTGTCTGGTATGTCTACACCTGCAATTCTAGCCATAATCTTAACCTTGTCTTTGTTTATACTTAGGATTCTTCTTATTGATGACGTATAGAACTCCTTTTCTTCGGATCAACTTACAGTCAACACTTCTCTTTTTGATAGATGTCTTTACTTTCATATCAGTTTATTTATATCTATATACTATTCTTCCTTTTGATAAATCGTATGGAGAAAGTTCTAATTTGACGCGGTCACCGGGAAGAATCTTGATGTAATTCATCCTCATTTTCCCTGAAATATGAGCAATTAATTGATGCCCGTTCTCCAGTTCGACTTTAAACATCGCATTAGACAATGCTTCTACGATGGTACCATCTTGCTCTATTGATGTCTGTTTAGCCATATTAGAATTTAAAATTCTCTTCTATGTATTTATGGGTTGTCAAAACCTCTGTTCTATCTTCAAATATTGCTACTGTGTGCTCATAGTGTGCTGAAGGGTGACGATCCGCTGTGCGAATAGTCCATCCATCTCGCTCTTGAACAATGTTTCGTGTTCCAAGATTAACCATGGGCTCGATCGCGATTACCATTCCTTCTTTCAACAAAGGCCCGCTACCTTTTTTACCATAATTAGGAACCTCTGGCGCTTCATGAAGACTTTTTCCAAGTCCGTGCCCCACTAATTCGCGAACTACCGTATATCCTTTGGCCTCAACAAATTTTTGGATAGCATTTCCAATATCACCGATTCGATTACCAAATACAGCTTGCTCAATACCTAGATATAAGGAATCTTTAGTAGCTCTAAGAAGATCTATAATAGAAGTGGGAACTTCACCGACAGGATACGTATAAGCGGAATCGCTATGAAAACCTTGGTGAAAGACTCCACAATCTATTGAGATTATATCGCCATCTTTCAATTCATAATCACTCGGAAACCCGTGAACCACAACCTCATTTGTAGATATACATAATGAAGCAGGAAAACCATTGTAGCCTTTGAAGGATGGAACAGCTCTGTGATCTCGAATAAATTCCTCAGCAATTTTATCTAGAAAAGAGGTCTTTACCCCTTCTTTGACATGTTTTGCAACTTCCCCATGGGCCCTTGCTAGAATATCAGCACTTTCTTTTATTAACTTAACTTCTTGCGAAGTCTTGTAATGAATCATCTTAAGCTACTTGGTAATTAGAAGGATTATTCTTCACATTACCACTTTTCATCATTCCTTCATAATGCCTCATTAACAAATAGCTTTCAATTTGTCTCAATGTATCCATGATTACACCCACCATGATTAGAAGTGATGTGCCCCCATAAAACTGAGCAAACTCTCCACCTACTCCAGATATAATGGCCAAAGCAGGAAGTATTGCCACCGCAGCTAGAAGTATAGATCCCGGTAATGTAATTTTAGAAATGATACCATCGATGAATTCTGAAGTCGGTGCACCAGGCTTTATACCAGGGACAAAGCCGCCATTCCTCTTCATGTCCTCAGCTATCTGCTCCGGGTTCACCGTGATAGCAGTGTAGAAGAATGTGAAAATGATAATCATCGTGGCAAACAATAAATTATATTGCCAGGAGGTGAAATCACTAAATGTAGCGCCAATGTAGTTGGCTATATCATTATCCTGAGCCCAAATTTGAGCTATCAAAGCTGGCACAAACATCAAAGACTGCGCAAAGATGATTGGCATTACACCAGAGGCGTTAACTTTGATTGGTATGTACTGACGTTGTCCACCGTATACCTTACCTCCCACTACCTGCTTCGCATATTGTACGGGAATCCTTCTTGTGGCCTCGGTAAGTGCAATTACACCTACAACTACAAAGAACAAAACACCTGCCTCTATTAAAAGAAGTAATAATCCAGAAGACCCTTTCTCAACTCCTTCGGCAATTAATGCTCCAGGAAACCTTGAAATGATACCTATCATAATTAGCATTGAGATACCGTTACCAATACCTTTTTCCGTAATCTTCTCCCCCAACCACATACAAAACATAGTACCGGCTGATAGAAGAACCAAAGAGCTAAACATAAATAGCGATGTGCTTACCATTACAGCACCAGTGGGCAAGATAGTAGCGGAAACATAGCCGATACCTTGAGCGATAGTGATTAAAATAGTTAGAACTCGAGTTATCTGGTTTATTCGTTTTCTACCAGACTCCCCTTCCTTCTGCATTTTCTGAAAGTAAGGAACTCCAACAGTTAATAACTGCAACACAATCGAAGCAGAAATATAAGGCATAATACCAAGCCCAAAGATAGAAGCATTACTAAAGGCTCCTCCTAAAAACGTATCTATCAAACCAAAAATCCCTTCTGCAGGACCATTCAATTTGGAAGGATCCACTCCAGGAAGAACGATAAAGGAACCTAACCTAAAGATGATTAGAAAACCTATCGTATTTAAGATTCTTATTCTTAAATCCTCGATAGAGAAAATGTTCTTAACTGTTGAAATAAACTTTTTCATTAATTCAAATTGTGTTTATCGATCCACCCGCTTTTTCAATTGCCTCAACAGCTGAAGCAGAAAATTTGTGAGCGGATATTTCCAACTTAGCTTTCAATTCTCCTCCTCCGAGGATTTTGATTTTGTCATTCTTGGATGCGATACCATGAGAAACTAACGCCTCCATATTGATAACATCAAGATTATGTTGCTCTGAAAGAATTTGCAAGGTATCTAAATTTACTGGCTTAAACTCTACTCTGTTAAAGCTTTTAAACCCAAACTTAGGTACTCTTCTTTGAAGTGGCATCTGCCCACCTTCAAATCCGAGCTTTCTTTTGTAACCGGACCTAGACTTAGCTCCTTTATGACCTCTTGTCGAAGTCCCTCCTCTACCTGAACCTGTACCTCTACCAATTCTCTTACGATTTTTGGTTGATCCTTCAGCTGGGGTTAATGTATGCAATTTCATAATTAAGCTTCCTCCACTTTTACAAGGTGATTAACTTTATTTACCATTCCAGCAATTTGAGGAGTATTCTCTACCACAACAGATTTGCTGATTCTACCAAGTCCTAAAGCTGTGATCGTAGCTTTTTGATCCTTTGGTCTGTCGATGGTGCTCTTAGTTTGAGTGATTTTAATCTTAGCCATGATAATTATCCGTTAAAAACTTTAGACATTTTCACCCCGCGTTGCTGAGAAACAGCAATTGCATCTCTAAGTTGTACTAATGCATCGATTGTAGCTTTCACCACGTTGTGAGGATTTGATGAACCTTTGGACTTGGCAAGTACGTCTGTAACTCCTGCACTTTCCAAAACCGCTCGCATTGCACCACCAGCAATAACACCGGTACCTGCTGCAGCTGGCTTGATCAACACAAATCCACCACCGAATTTACCTAATTGTTCATGAGGAATAGTGCCTTTTAAAATTGGTACTTTAACCAAGTTCTTTTTTGCATCTTCGATACCTTTAGTTATTGCGTCAGTTACCTCATTGGCTTTACCCAATCCGTAACCTACAACACCTTGGCCATCGCCTACTACAACAATTGCGGAAAAAGAGAATCTTCTACCACCTTTAACCACTTTGGCTACTCGGTTGATCGCTACTACTTTTTCTTTTAAATCTGTATCTGTAGCCCTAATTGGCTTTCTTCTTAATTGAGACATAAAGGATTAAAATTTAAGGCCTCCTTCTCTAGCACCATCGGCTAAAGCTTTCACGTTACCGTGATATAGGTAACCATTTCTGTCAAAAACCACTTCGTTTACTCCATTAGCAACAGCTCTTTCAGCAAGTTTTTTACCTACCTCTTTGGAAACTGATACATTGGTATTGGCTTTGACTCCCAATTCTTTGGAAGATGCATGTGCCAACGTCTGACCCTTAAGATCATCAACAAGCTGAGCATAAATACCTGTATTGCTTTTGAATACAGATAAACGCGGTCTGGAATCTGTACCAGAAATTTTTCTTCTGATACCTTGTTTGATTCTAAGTCTTCTGGAACTCTTATTAAATGCCATAACTTATTATTTTTTACCGGCAGTCTTACCAGCCTTACGTCTAACTTGTTCACCAACGAAGCGCACACCTTTTCCTTTGTAAGGTTCGACCTTACGAAGTGCTCTGATTTTTGCAGCTATCTGACCGATTAATTCCTTATCATTAGATTCTAAGGAAATTATCGGGTTCTTACCTTTTGCAGTTTCTGTCTTCAAGCTAACTTCAATTGGGAGAGCGAAGAATATACTGTGCGAGTAACCTAAGTTAAGTTCAAGAACTTGACCCTGATTAGTAGCTTTAAAACCTACACCCACAAGCTCTAAGTCTCTCTTATATCCTTCAGAAACACCTATAACCATATTGTTGATCAAGGATCTGTAAAGACCATGGAAAGACTTATGTCTTTTGGAATCTGTAGGTCTAGTCACAACGATTTCGCTGTTTTCAACTTTTACTTGAATGTCAGGATTAACCTCCTGAATCAAGATACCCTTTGGACCTTTGACAGTAACAACTCCATGAGCTGATACGTCTACAGTTACACCGCTGGGTATATTTATTACTTTTTTACCTATTCTAGACATGATAGTAAATTAATATACGTAGCAAAGAACCTCTCCACCTACACCCTCAATACGGGCTTCTTTGTCAGTCATTATACCTTTCGACGTAGAGACAATTGCTATTCCGAGGCCATTAATTACTCTCGGAAGCTCGGTATGTTTAACATATTTTCTGAGACCTGGCGTACTAACTCGCTTTAGGCTTACGATTGCATTTTGCTTTGTCGTAGGATTAAATTTCAGTGCAATTTTGATCGATCCTTGAGGACCGTTTTCTTCAAACTTGTAATTCTGAATATATCCCTTGTCATGCAATACTTTCGTAATCTCCTTCTTGATATTAGAGGCAGGTATCTCAACGATTCGGTGAGATGCTTTAATCGCATTTCTCAACCTAGTCAGATAATCAGCTATTGGATCAGTCATGATAATTTTTAAGTCTAGCTCCACCCGATTTGGGCGTGCAAAGTTACGAATTGATTTTTATAATAAAAACTACTGTCGTTTTATTTACCAGCTGGACTTTGTGACTCCAGGGATCTTGCCGGATGCGGCCATTTCTCTGAAGGTTACCCTGTTGATACCGAACTTCCTCATGTAGCCTTTTGGACGACCAGTAAGCTTACATCTATTATGAAGTCTCACTGGTGATGCGTTCTTTGGTAATTTATCAAGTGCTGCATAATCGCCCGCAGCTTTTAGCTCGGCTCTTTTTGTTGCATACTTGGCTACCAAGCGCTCTCTTTTTCTCTCACGAGCTTTGATTGACTCTCTTGCCATGATTAATCTTGTTTATCTTTTTTAACGAAAGGCATTCCGAAAGCTTTCATCAATTCCAAGCTTTCCTCATCAGAATTAGCACTAGTCACAAAAGTGATATCCATGCCGGAAATTCTGTTTACTTTCTCAATACTGATTTCTGGGAAGATAATTTGTTCTTGTACACCTAGTGTATAATTACCTCTTCCGTCAAAGCCCTTATCTGATATTCCTTTGAAATCTCTCACTCGCGGCAACGCTACAGTCATCAATCGATCAAGAAATTCATACATTCTATCACCACGAAGTGTCACTTTAGCACCGATCGGCATTCCTTCTCTTAACTTAAAGTTAGAAACTGAAACTTTAGCTTTTGTAGATACGGCACGCTGACCAGTTATCAGAGATAATTCTTCTACACCCTGATCCACAAGTTTTTTGTCAGCTACAGCTGCACCAATACCTTTGTTAATGACTATTTTAGTCAACATCGGCACTTGCATTACAGACTTATACTGAAACTTATCTTTCAAAGCAGAAACAATATCGTTCAAATATTTTTGTTTTATTCTTGGATTAGCCATTGATCACCTCCCCGGTTTTCTTAGAGTATCTTACTAATTTTCCATTCTCACCAGCCTTACGGCCAGTTCTAGTAGCTTCACCACTTTTAGGATCTACAAGCATAAGATTGCTGATGTGAATTCCAGCTTCTTTCTTTTCGATTCCACCCTGCGGTTTCGCCGCTGTAGGCTTAACATGCTTGGTTATCATATTAAGACCTTCAATAATTGCTCTACTTTTCTGTTTGTCAACAGATAGAACTTTCGCTGTCTTTCCTTTTTCATCACCGGCTATCACCTTTACAGTATCTCCTGTTTTGATATGAAGCTTTGTCTGAGTATTCATTTTTCTTATCATGATTACAGTACTTCAGGGGCTAAAGAAACGATCTTCATAAATTGACGTTCTCTTAATTCTCTGGCCACTGGGCCAAAAATACGAGTTCCTCTAGGCTCATCATTATTATTTAATAACACTGCTGCGTTATCTTCAAATCTAATATATGAACCATCTTTTCTTCTGATCTCTTTTCTCGTTCTAACGATTACCGCTTTTGATACGGTACCTTTTTTCATATTGCTGGATGAAAGCGCTGACTTAACAGTTACAACAACCTTGTCACCAATAGAAGCATAACGCTTTTTGGTTCCTCCCAACACGCGAATTACCAATACTTCTTTAGCACCGGAATTGTCCGCAACACTTAGTCTGGATTCTTGCTGTATCATAATTATTTAGCTCTTTCAATAATTTCAACTACTCTCCAACGCTTATTCTTACTCAGCGGACGAGTTTCGCTGATTTTCACCGTGTCACCAGGGCTGCATTCATTTTTCTCGTCATGAGCCATCAATTTGGTAGTCTTGGAAATAAACTTACCGTACATAGCGTGCTTAACGCGACGTTCTACTGCTACGGTGATGGACTTGTCCATCTTGTTACTTACCACCTTACCAACTTTTTCTTTTCGAAGATTTCTCTCTATCGTAGCCATTGTTTTTTCTGTTAGCTAGTTATTTGGCAGACAAAGCAGTCTTTAATCTTGCGATAAAGCGCTTGGTCTCGCGGATTCTATTAGGATTCTCTATAGGAGAAATTGAATGAGCAAACCGAAGTTTAGTCAGGCTCTCTTTCTCAGCGACTACTCGCTCTGCAATTTCACTAGCGGATAGTGAATTGATTTCAGTGTTTTTCATAGTGCTATTCTATTCTGCGTATTCTCTACGGACAACAAATCTAGTACTTACCGGAAGCTTCTGCTGGGCAAGTCTCAACGCTTCCTGAGCGGTTTCCAGGCTTACGCCTGTCGCCTCAAAAAGGATTGTACCAGGTTTAATAACGGCTACCCAATATTCTGGAGCTCCTTTACCTTTACCCATACGTACCTCTGCAGGCTTCTTCGTGATCGGTTTGTCAGGAAAAATCCTGATCCAAACTTGACCTTCTCTTTTCATAGCTCTCGTCATTGCGATACGAGCTGCCTCGATCTGACGGGATGTGATCCATCCTGGCTCAAGGGATTTGACGCCAAAGTTGCCAAAAGCGAGCGTGTGCCCTCTTTGTGCAAGACCTTTGACACGGCCCTTGTGCATTTTCCTGTATTTAGTTCTTTTCGGCTGTAACATGAGTTCTCACTTATGGGTGAAAATTAGTTATTTCTTTTTCTTCGTCTTGGACCGTTATCTCGCTTCGGACCTGCGTTTCTTGGGCCTTTAGGCTCATTGGCAGCTCCTTGGTTTGGAGATAAGTCTCTCTTACCGTACACTTCTCCTTTGAAAATCCAGACTTTGATTCCAATAATTCCATAGACTGTTTTTGCCTCTGAAAGTGCGTAATCAATATCTGCTCTCAAGGTATGAAGAGGAATTCTTCCTTCTTTGTACATTTCAGATCGAGCCATTTCAGCTCCACCTAGACGTCCTGAAAGTTTAACTTTAATTCCTTCTGCCCCCACTCTCATGGTAGCTGCAATGGATTGCTTCATTGCCCTTCTGAAGGAAATTCTTGCCTGAAGTTGCTGAGCGATTGACTCTCCTACCAATTTAGCATCCATTTCTGGTCGCTTAATCTCAAAGATATTAATTTGAATATCCTTGTTGGTAATCTTTTTCAATTCCTCTTTCAGCTTATCTACTTCGGCTCCACCTTTACCAATTACGACTCCTGGACGGGCAGTATGAATCGTCAATGTAATTCTCTTAAGCGTTCGCTCAATTATTACCTTGGAAATTCCTCCCTTAGGGATTCTGGCAAGGACGTACTTACGGATTTGCTGATCTTCGTATAGCTTTTCAGCAAAGTCTTTCCCACCATACCAGTTGGAATCCCAGCCTTTGACTACACCAAGTCTAAATCCTATTGGGTTGATCTTTTGTCCCATAGTCTGTTCTTAATTTGCCTTTTCGTTTGTTTCTACTACATCAGCGGTAACTTCCTGGTCGATGAATGCATCAATTACCAGAGTTACATGATTTGATCTTTTGCGAATTCTATGTCCTCTTCCTTGCGGGGCAGGTCTTAACCTCTTCAGAGATCTACCTTCATCAACCATGATGGTTTTGATGAAAAGGTCTGCTTCTTCTAACTTAGCATCCGGATTTTTGGCCTGCCAGTTTGCTACTGCAGAGAGCAGTAATTTTTCTAGCCTAAGCGCACCGTGATTTGGAGTAAACTTCAAAATACTAAGTGCTAATCCTACTCTCTTGCCTCTGACAAGGTCAGCCACAAGGCGCATTTTACGCGGAGAAGTAGGAACGTTATTTAATCTTGCTATCGCTTCCATGATTATCTCTTTCCTTTATCTTTTTTGGCAATGTGGCCTCTGAAATTTCTGGTAGGAGCAAATTCACCTAACTTATGACCTACCATATTGTCTGTTACAAATACTGGAATAAACTTATTCCCATTATGCACAGCGAAGGTATGTCCTACGAAATCCGGAGAAATCATTGATTTTCTTGACCAAGTCTTGATTACCGATTTCTTTCCTGATTCGTTCAATGCATCCACCTTTTTTACCAAGTGGTGCTCGATATAAGGACCTTTTTTTAATGAACGTGCCATAATTATTTAGATCTTTTGCTTATGATGAACTTGTTTGAATACTTCTTTGGAGATCTAGTTTTCTTACCTTTAGACAACAGACCTTTTCTAGACCTTGGATGCCCTCCAGAAGAACGACCCTCACCACCACCCATAGGGTGATCGACTGGGTTCATAGCAACACCTCTTACACGAGGTCTTGATCCGAGCCATCTTTTACGTCCGGCCTTACCCAAAACAACATTCATGTGGTCACCATTAGAAACTGTACCAACGGTTGCCATACAAGTATTTAGTACAAGTCTCATCTCACCTGAAGGTAGCTTTACTGTCACGTATTTACCGTCACGGGCTACGATCTGGGCATATCCTCCAGCACTTCTTACCATTGCGGCACCTTTGCCTGGCTTCAATTCAACACAGTGCACAATTGTACCCATTGGAATATTCACCACTGGCATTGCATTGCCCACTTCTGGCGCAACTTGCTCACCGGAAATCACTGTCTGTCCTACTGACAGACCTTCCGGAGCGATAATGTAGGTCTTAGCACCATCTGCATAATAAAGTAGGGCGAGACGAGCTGTTCGGTTTGGATCATACTCGATAGACTTAACTACCGCTGGTATTCCAAACTTATTTCTTTTGAAGTCTACGATACGTAGTCTTCTCTTATGACCACCACCAACATTGCGGACGGTCATTTTACCTTCATTATTTCTTCCTCCTGATTTCTTCAAGGGGGCAAGAAGAGACTTCTCTGGCTTAGCCGAGGTGATCTCGGTGAAAGCAGGAGCGACTCTAAATCTCATCCCCGGAGTAACAGGTTTCATTTTTTTAATTGCCATGATATTGATTCAATTAAACTTCTCCGTAAAAATCAATTACCTCTCCGTCAGCTACTTCTACAATTGCCTTTTTGAAAGCATTTGTAAAACCTGACACAACTTTAGCTTTGGTGTATCTTGATTTATGCTTTGCAGCATATCTCATGGTTCTTATCGATACCACTTTAACACCAAACATTTTCTCTACAGCATGCTTGATCTCTGGCTTCTTCGCGGTTTTTTCCACGATAAATCCATAAACGCCTCTTTCGTTCATGGCAGAAATCTTCTCTGTAATTAGGGGCTGTTTTAGAATATCCATTGTCTTATTTCGATAAAATGGTTTCCAACTTACTTACAGATCCCTCGCAGATGACTAGATGATCAGCATTCAAGAGTTGGTAAGTATTTACATCATTTACAGTCACAACTTTTGACTTGGGAAGATTTCTGCTTGAAAGATATATATTCTTGTTTTCCTCAGGAAGTACCAGAATAGTTTTCTTGTTTGTAAGAGATAATCCACTAAGTAGCGCTAAGAAGCTTTTTGTCTTGATAGAATCGAAAGACAAATCTTCCACTACCATAAGACTATTGTCTTTTACTTTATAAGACAGGGCTGATTTTCTAGCTAGTTGCTTTACTTTTTTATTAAGTTTGAAGGAATAATCTCTTGGCTGTGGACCAAATACTCTTCCTCCTCCTCGGAATAACGGCGACTTGATAGATCCAGCTCGTGCACTACCAGTGCCCTTTTGCTTTTTTATCTTTCGAGTAGAACCCGCTATTTCGTTTCTTTCTTTAGACTTGTGCGTCCCCTGTCTTTGGTTGGCCAAATACTGCTTAACATCAAGGTAGATTGCATGATCGTTTGGATCTATTGCAAAAATCTCATCAGACAAACTGATTTTTCTACCTGTGTCTTCTCCTTTATGATTAATTACTGCTAATTCCATGGCTTACTTCTCTAGAATAACGAAAGAATTTTTAGGACCCGGTACTGAACCAGAAACAAGTAAGAGATTTTTCTCAGGATAGATCCTCAACACGCGAAGGTTGACTACTTTTACCCTATCTCCACCCATTCTTCCAGCCATTCTCATTCCTTTAAATACTCTGGATGGCCAAGAACACGCACCAATTGAACCTGGGTGTCTCGCGCGATTATGCTGTCCGTGAGTTGCACCACCCACACCTGCAAAACCATGACGTTTTACTACACCTTGGAAACCTTTACCTTTTGAAGTTCCGATAGCATCTACGAAGTCACCTTCTACGAATACTTCTCCACTCTTCACAGTAGCTCCTAGATTTACCTGGCCTTCAAATTCGACCCGAAAATCTCTGAACTCAACAACTTTTTGCTTTGGCGTTGTACCGGCTTTTTTAAAATGGCCGATTAATGGTTTAGGCGTATTTTTCTCTTTCCGCTCACCATATGCCAACTGCACTGCGTTGTACCCGTCTGTTTCGACGTTTTTTACTTGCGTCACTACGCAAGGACCAGCTTCTATTAGCGTGCATGCGACACTACGTCCATCGGCACTGAAAATGC
>JBLGAM010000032.1:0-31167 GCA_047612305.1 Planctomycetota bacterium
GCCCAGCCACCTTCCCAGATGTTTGAGTTTTCAATCACTGCATCAGGATTGATGACATTCACCTTTATTTTATCTTCTGCTAGCTCTGCTGCCATAAGTCTTGACATATGGAGTTGTGCCGCTTTTGCTGTTCCATAAGCTACGTTTTTTGGACCGGCTACCAAAGCATTTTTACTGACAATATTCACAATAGCTCCTCCTAGACCTTGTTCTTTCATGATCTTGACGCCTGCTTTCGAAACATGAAATTGACCCATTACTAGAATGTCATTGAGTCTCGACCAATCCTGATCGGTATGGTCTTCGAAACTTCTGCTGATGGAAATACCGGCATTATTTACGATGATATCCACTCCTCCAAATCTGAGACAAGTAGCTTCAATGGCTTTTTCTAAACTTTCAGCATCAGTTACATCCAGAATAATTCCTAGAAATGCGTCCTTTCCATACTTACTTTGAAATTCTGCTTCAGCCTCTTTTAGCCTATTCTCATCGATATCAGTAACTACCACACAGGCGCCTTCTTGCACGTATTTTTCAGCTATAGCTTTACCGATTCCCCCAGCACTTCCAGTGACTAGGGCAATCTTTCGTGAAAGTGGTTGCTCTTTAGGCATGCGTTGCAATTTGGCCTCCTCGAGAAGCCAATATTCAATATCAAAAGCTTCCTGAAGTGGTAAGGAGACATATTCGGAAACTGCCTCTGCGCCACGCATTACATTGATCGCATTGATGTAAAATTCACTTGCTACTCTACTTGTTTGCTTGTTTTTTGCGTAGCTAAACATGCCCACACCTGGCCAGATAATCACGACAGGGTTAGGGTCCCGCATTGCCGGACTATTCGACCGCTTATGCTTCGCATAGTAATCCGCATACATTTCGCGGTAAGCTTTAAAAGCATTTGCTATTTGATCTTTGATTGCTTTCGGATCAGTCAGATCTTGATCTGAGGGAATATCTAATACCAAAGGAGAAATCTTGGTTCTAAGAAAATGGTCAGGACAACTGGTGCCCATTGGAGCTAATTTTGAAAGGTCTTGGCTATTAATGAATTCCAAGATTTCTGGAGCATCTGTAAAGGTTCCTACCATCAAGCTTTCTGAAGAAGCCAAGCCCCTCAATAGTGGGGCAAGTTTGGCGGCTTGTGATTTCCGTGCTTTAGGTTCGAGTGATTTCACTTTTGTCCCACCAAAAACTGGGCGTTTTTTACCATAATTTTCAGCTAAATATTCAGAAGCTATTTCGATCACCTCGAGACTATTCATATAACATTCATACGCAGTATCTCCCCAGGTGAAAAGACCGTGACCTCCAAGCATAATACCTCGGATCCCAGGATTATCATCTAGTGATTGCTTGAGCTGAAGTCCAAGGTCGAAGCCAGGTCGCTGCCAAGGAACCCATGAAATCTGACCTTTCCAAAGTTCTTGGGTGATTCGCTCTCCGTCTTTTGAAGCAGCGATAGCAATTGCCGCATCAGGATGCAAGTGATCAATATGTTTAAATGGTAGAAACGCATGAAGAGGCGTATCAATCGATGGTGCTTTAGAAGCTAGATCATATATACAATGGTTGAAGAGCTCCACCATCTCGTCTTCAAATTGGAGTCCGCGATAAATGCCCTTTAGCGACCTCAACTTATCTACATAAAGTCCAGCTAATCCAGATTTCTTTAAGGTTCCTATATCTCCTCCAGAACCTTTCACCCACATGATTTCTACTTCTGCTTTGGTTAATGGGTCCTTTTCAAAAGTCTTACAACTCGTATTTCCACCACCATAATTCGTGATTCTCAGGTCAGCCCCGAGAATGTTGGATCTATAGATCAATAGGTCTACCTCATTGCCTTCAAGTTTTGATGCTTTCTCTGCATCCCAGAGGTAACTTACGTGCTTGAATTTTTTTGTCTCTTGGTTCATTGGATTTAATAGATTTTCTTACCCTAAATTTGTCGGAATTGGCACCTAATTGCATCCTGTGCTGTCTTGAGCACTGAAATTTTAAATTGCCAATTGGAGAACTATGCTATATACCTTTTTAATAAATCTTACTTGATAGAATTAAGTAGTCTTCGAAAAGATTTCTAATTATTTATCAAGTAAACATCTTTTATCAAGAAGTTTTTTCTTTCAATTCTAAAAATACAAAAGGATAGTGCAGGATAGGCCACGAGTCAGACTTAACTTATTTAAGATTACAAATAACCCCCTATGGCCATCTCAATTTTCAAAAAAGTAATTCAAGAAACTAATGAATACGAACGGACTCCAATCCCTGCTAAAAGTCTCAAATCTAGCAGTAGTTTCTTGGGAATGTACGCCGGAGAGCATACTGCAGGAACGGAGTTTGTAATCGGACCGCTCTTCGTTGCACATGGAGTTGCTGCTGGAGATTTGATTTTGGGGCTTCTCATCGGAAACCTACTAGCCGTGTTAAGCTGGGCACTAATCACTGCTCCGATTGCAACTCAGAAGCGGCTCACCTTATATTACCAATTGGAGCGAATCGTAGGAAAGCGACTCGTGGCAGGTTACAATTTAATCAATGCCTTAATGTTCTGTTTTTTGGCAGGATCCATGATCGCCGTATCTGCAACTGCTGTGGGAATCCCGTTTGGCTTGGAAATGCCTACACTTACCGATTGGATGCCAAGAACCTCAGGGTGGATTATTACTGTGATTCTGATGGGAGCAGTGATTACTTTAGTGGCTATTCAAGGCTATTCCTATGTAGCTCGCTTCGCTAATTTGATGGCGCCCTGGATGATTTTGATTTTTCTTGGGGCAGGTTTAATAGGCCTTTCACAATTGGGAGTGAATTCTTGGGATAGCCTAGTTTCGATTTCCAATGAAGTGATTTGGACAGGAATTCCTTTAGAAGGAATGTCTAAGTTCACCATTTGGCATATTATCTTTTTTGCATGGTTTGTAAATATGGCCATGCATATTGGCATGTCTGACTTGACTATTCTCCGCTATGCGCGCTCTTGGAAATATGGCTTTCTTTCCTTTGCAGGGATGTATATTGGACACTTCCTCGCTTGGATCGCTTCTGGGATTTTATACTCGGTCTTTCTCCAAGCAAATTCTGCTTCAAGTGCTTTTGCACCGGGAGAAATAGCTTTTCAGACAGCAGGAATAGCAGGCGCTATCTGTGTGATTGTAGCGGGATGGACTACTGCAAATCCCACAATTTACCGTGCTGGATTGGCACTGCAAGGGATTTTCCCGAAAACTGCCACCTGGAAAATCACTGCAATAGTTGGAGGAATTACCAGCATAGCTGCTTGTTTCCCCGCTTTGGTAATGAAATTACTTGATTTTGTGGCCTTATATGGATTGCTTTTGATGCCTATGGGTGCAGTGATCTTTGCAGATTTCTATTTTGCTAAGCGATTTGGCTTCCAATCGGAACAGGCATTGAGCAATCAGGTTCATTTTAGTTTACCCGCTTTTCTGGCTTGGACGCTTACGCTTTTGATTTGCTTAGGTCTGAATTTAGTATATGGTGTTGAGATATTCTTCTTAGGCCTTCCCGGTTGGTTTGTAGCAGTTTTTATTTTTGTGGGACTTTCCCGTGTCTATTATTCAAGTTCTAAATTATCTCTTGTATGAAGTTATTCTTAAAAATCGGATCACTAATTGGCCTTTTACTGACTATGACTCCTCCTATTTTAATTTTTCTTGGAAAAATTGATCTAGATACCACAAAATTATTGATGACCATTGGGATGGTAGCTTGGTTTTCAACTGCGCCTTTTTGGATTAATAAAAAGGTCGATGTTGATTGAAAATAATAGATGACAAAAGAAAGTCAGAAATATGAAGTGAGAAAGCTGAAAAAATATGAACCACATAGTCACATAGATCCAATAGCTTTAGAAAAGAATAAATGTTCAATTATTAGATCCTTTTAAATGATCGGCTTTTTTTTGAGATCATCTGCGGGAAAGGTTTCAAGGATAAAATAATTGAAAAAAATAGAGTCAATAATTAATCATCACTAATTGAGCATGTCCAATTCAATCAATCACCATCAAAAATCACTTGACCTACTGAAAGATCAACTTGAAGAAAGGCAAATCAATCTGTCCGATTTGATCTCCAAAATTGCAGCTTTTCAGATTGCTGTTCCAAGTTGGGCGCTGGGAGCGGGTGGGACTCGTTTTGGACGATTTTCTATTGGAGGGGAACCCCGAAATTTGGAAGAGAAATTAGAGGATATTGGACTTTTAGCTCGATTGACGAAAAAAACGGATGCTGTCTCCCTTCATATTCCTTGGGATATTCCAGAGGATCCCGAGGCGGTGCGAGAGCTTGCTGTAGAACTCGGAATTAGATTTGATGCGATGAATAGCAATACCTTTCAAGATTATGGGCAGCCACTTTCTTATAAAATGGGTTCGCTCAGTAACCCCAATCCGGCCATCCGAGCTCAGGCCATAGCTCATAATCTGGAAGTGATCGAAATTGGAAAAAGTCTGGGGTCTAAGGGCTTGACGGTTTGGCTCGCGGATGGGAGTAACTTTCCGGGACAGTCAAATTTTCGAAATGCCCTGCAATGGACTACGGATTCTCTCAAAGAAATCTATGGAGCAATGCCAGCCGACTGGAAGCTACTACTTGAATACAAGCCTTATGAACCTAATTTTTACCATACCGTAATTCCAGATTGGGGCACTTCAGCGCTTATTTGTAGACAAATTGGAGATCGCGCCAAAGTGCTGGTAGATCTTGGTCATCACCTGCCCAATACCAATATCGAGCAGATCGTTTCCACCCTGATGCAACAAAATATGCTAGCGGGTTTTCATTTCAACGACAGTAAATATGGAGACGATGACCTAAGTACAGGCAGTATTAAGCCCTATCAATTGTTTTTGATTTTCTGTGAATTAATAGCAGGGGGAGATGATCAGGAGCAAGCCTGGGAATCGATCTCTTGGATGATCGATGCAAGCCATAATGTAAAAGATCCTTTGGAGGATTTGATTCAGGCGTTGGAGGCGATTTCACTCAGCTATTCCAAAGCTTTGCTAGTAGATCGCTCAAAACTAGCTCAATGCCAGCTCGAAGGTGATGTCGCTGGAGCGCAGGAAGTTCTTCAGGCAGCTTTTCAAACGGATGTAAGAGCGCTTGTCCGTGAAGCGCGTGTTCAAAGTGGAGGAGAATTTGATCCATTGGGATATTATCGAATGGAAAAAATTCGTGAAAAGCTGATTAAAGAACGGGGACTAATAACCAAAGCAACAGGGCTTTAATTGGGAAAAATAGTAACTTGAAAAAATGAAGCAAATAAGAAAATCAAGCTACTTCTTATCAATTTTACTGGGTATTAGTTCTTCAATATTTTTTTCCTGCGGACAAAATATTGAAGAATCTGTAGTAGTTGAAAAGACAAATATCATTTTCATCCTCGCCGACGACCTTGGCTGGGGAGATTTAGGTTTTCTGGGTCAGCAATATATCGAGACACCGACGATTGATCGATTGGCAAGTGAGGGGATGTTTTTTACCAATTTTTATTCAGGAGCCACGGTTTGTGCGCCTTCCCGCTCAGCTTTTATGACGGGGCAACATACTGGACATACTCCGATCAGAGGAAATACTGAAGTGCAACCTGAAGGGCAGCGGCCCATGCCTGATTCCGTGATGACCGTTTCTAAACTTATGCAAAAGGCTGGCTACGTGACGGGAGCATTCGGCAAATGGGGGTTGGGATTTCCAGGGTCCGAAGGTGATCCAGTGAATCAGGGCTTCGATCAGTTTTTTGGTTACAATTGCCAGCGCTATGCTCACCGATATTATCCGGATTATTTGTGGGATAATCTCCAAAAGGTTGATCTTCCCGGCAATGATTGGATTACAAAAGGTGATTTTGCTCCAGATGTAATTCAGGAAAGAACCTTGGAATTCATCGAAGAGAATCAAGACAACCCTTTCTTTCTATTTATGCCGATCGTCATGCCTCATGCTGAGTTGGCAGTGCCGGATGATGAGATTTTGGCAAAGTACAAGACTAAATTCCCCAATGAGACAGCTTATGTTGCCAAGTCCAAAGGGGCAGACTATGGTTCTGAGATGGCGATTCCAGGTTACCAATCTCAGCCTTATCCTCATGCTACTTTTGCCGCAATGGTGGAGCGAATCGATCGGTATGTGGCTGAGATCATAGAAACGTTGGATGAGTTGGGATTGAGCGAAAACACCATTATAATTTTTGCTTCAGATAATGGTGCGCACCAAGAAGGTGGGGCAGATCCGGAGTTTTTTGATAGTAATGGGATTTTCAGGGGGCATAAAAGGGACCTCTATGAAGGAGGGATCCGCACACCGATGATTGCCTACTGGCCGGGAAAAATAAAGGCGGGTTCCGAAAGTGATCAAACATTTGCCTTTTGGGACTTACTTTCCACTTTCTCTGAGCTGGCAGGTATCAAGCCTGAGAAGGAAACAGACGGAATATCATTTTTGCCTACACTTTTGGGGAATGCTCAGCAGAAAACCCATGACTATTTGTATTGGGAGTTTCACGAGCAGGGAGGCAAGCAGGCCATTCGTCAGGGAAACTGGAAAGGAATAAAACTGCAGGTTTTTGGTGCAGAGGAACCGATTTTGGAACTCTATGATCTCAGCAAAGACCCGAGTGAAACTACTAATCTAGCGGTTCAAAACCCAGGTAAAATCCAGGAATTAGCACAGCTCATGGATCAGGCTCGTACTAGCAATTCACAGTTTCCACTTTATCCAGCAGAGCGTGCAAGTCAAAAATAAGTTTGGAGTTTTGCTTTTTGGGCTTTCGCTCTTCTCTGGAGGCAGCATAAGTTTTGCGCAGCAAACCAAGCCGAATATCCTTTTTATCCTCACAGATGATCTGGGCTACACAGATCTGGGTGCATATGGAAATCCGTATAATGAAACTCCGCATTTGGATAGTTTGGCAAGTCATGGAGTAAAGTTCCTTCAAGCGTATTCTGCCAGCCCGGTTTGCTCACCTTCGCGGGTTGCCATGCTCACCGGAAAGCATCCTGCTCGGGTAGGATTGACCAACTTTCTGGTAGGCGAGCGCAAAGATGAAAACTCGCCCATTGACCCTCCAGCAGATTGGACTAAGGGTCTGGACGGTTTGGAATTTACTTTGGCAGAATATCTAAAGACCAAAGGCTATCAAACGGGTTTTGTTGGAAAATGGCACCTTGGAAATAAAACTGGACAATCTCCTTGGGAGCAGGGGTTTGATTATTCGCGAATGATCTCCAAAAATGGCTTGGATTACTATAATTATTCAATTGCCGAAGATGGCTATGATAAACAATTTGAAGACAGCGGTACCTATTATTTGACAGACAGGCTGACGGATTACGGATTAGATTTTTTAAAAAAGCAAGAGGTAGAAAGGCCTTTTTTCCTCTTCATGAGTTATTCTGCGCCTCACGTTTTGCTTGTGCCTAGGGGAGATAAATTGGCGAAATATTTTTTCAAGTACGAGAAATTTGCAGGAAAGTATAATCCAAATTATGCAGCTATGATTGAAAGTGTGGATGATGGCGTAGGAGCTATGCTTGCCACTTTGGAACAAAAAGGCACTTTGGAAAACACCCTTGTTATTTTCACTTCAGATAATGGCGGAGTTGGCTTACCTGAATTAGGGCCTATTCCTACCGATTTATCTCCACTTCGCCAATGGAAAGGCCATGCCTATGAGGGAGGGATTCGAATCCCCGCGATTTTTTATTGGAAGGGAAAATTGATGGAAGGAAAAGAGGTCGAAGCCTATTTCTCCAATACGGACTATTTTGCAACTGTAAAAGAGATATTAGGGGATGAAGGGATTCAGGAGGATGGACAGAGCATCTTACCGCTTTTGAAAGGAGGGAAAATCCAAGAACGCGCTATCTTTTGGCATTATCCACATTTCTCAAATCAGATGGGCCGGCCTTCTAGCGCGATTCGAAAGGGAGATTGGAAGCTGATTTTTTTCTATGAAAGTGGGGAGAAAGAGCTTTACCGGATTACGGAAGATGACTCAGAAGAAAAGAATCTGACAAGGAATCATCCGGTGAAAGCTGAGGAGCTTTGGGAAGAATTGAAGGGTTGGTTGCTCGAGACAAAAGCTCCTATGCCGATGGATAAAGCCAGTGGAAGGGATTTTGATTTAAATTTGATTTCCTACTAAATTGAAAGCCATGAAAAACCCCATTGTTATCTTGATTTTGGTTTTTGGATCAGCTTGTACTTTTTCGGGCAAAAAAACTGAATCCATTACTTCATCAGATCGCTACGCATCTGTCGGTTCTGTCAATCGAATCGATCAATCAATCAATTCTTTGATTCCGGAAGATGCCAAAATAGAAATCCTGTCATCAGGCTTTGATTGGTCTGAGGGGCCACTATGGTTGGAAGATCAGCAGGCATTGATCTTTTCTGATGTACCTGCAAATATAATCTATAGATGGTCCGAGCAGGACAGCGTGTCCGTTTTCTTGGAACCTTCGGGATACCTAGGGGAGCGAAAGGATAAACGAGAGCCAGGATCTAATGGTCTTGCTTTGGATCTTGATGGGAAGCTGCTGCTTTGCCAGCATGGGCAACGTCAAGTAGGTAAACTCAAGTCATCGCTGCGGAACCCAAAGCCAGAGTACGAAACCTTGGCCTTTGAATGGGAGGGAAAAAAAATGAATAGTCCAAATGATTTGGTGGTTCATTCCAATGGCACGATTTTATTTACAGACCCACCTTACGGTTTGGATGAGTGGGATGAAAAGGATCTGGATTTTCAGGGAGTTTATCGCCTTAAGAATGAAGAGTTGACCTTACAGATTGACAGTCTCAACCGTCCCAATGGAGTCGCGCTCAGTCCCGATGAAAAAACCCTTTACATCGCCCAGTCAGATTTAGAGAAAGCACGTTATTATGCTTATGAATTGGATCAGGCTGGTAATGTGCTCAGCGGGAAAATACTTTTTGATGCAACCAGCATGATTTCGCCGGAGCGTAAAGGCGTGCCAGATGGACTTAAAGTTCATTCCTCCGGAATTCTTTTTGCTACCGGGCCAGGCGGAGTTTTGATCATCAGTCCAGAAGGAAAGCATCTTGGTACTATCGAAACAGGTCAAGCTACTGCAAACTGTGCTTTTGACACTGAAGAAAAGTATTTGTATATCACCGCGGATATGCATCTGATGCGAATCAGGCTTAAGTAGTGCTAGGTATTTTCGGTAGGGTCCAAGGCGCTCTATAGTTTGGCCAAATCAATTCATTGGCAGCTGAGCTATTGGTGAACATTCGCTTTGTTTCGTCCCAGATAAGTTCTTCTGCTCCAATTCGCGCTGCGATATTTGGAATGTGTGCATGCAAGGCAGCAATTCTTCCAGCCTCTGGTGGACAGATGGGTTGATTTCGGGTTTTGATGCATGCTACAAAATTGGCCACATGGAGATTATGACTTTCAGTCATCCCTCCCAGTTTCTTAGCTTCTATTTTTGGGGCTTTAGCTTCCGGATCCCATTCCG
Organism: Planctomycetota bacterium; assembly: GCA_047612305.1. GTDB lineage: Bacteria > Bacteroidota > Bacteroidia > Cytophagales > Cyclobacteriaceae > Algoriphagus. The sequence continues at coordinate 9,515 of JBLGAM010000032.1, forward strand.
GATAGATTTCATACCCATCACGGTTGACTACCAGTGTGCCTTTTTCGCCCACATATCCGATTCCGTAAGGTTTGCCATACGGGCCAGTTTGCAGTCCACCGTTCATGTCATAATTAATCAAAAAATCCTTTTTAGGATACAGAACATTCATGGTGTCGAAGGTGTCTCGATCCCGATTCTCTTTATTAATATTAGCAGCGTAGGTCAGCACTCTTGAAGGGACTGCTGGTTTTTCTTCCACCCAGATCGCCATGTCTAATAAATGTACTCCCCAGTCAGACATCAAACCTCCGCCATAATCCCAGAAATGTCGCCAGCTTCCATGAAAGCGATTTGGGTTGAAAGTTCTGGAAGTCGCAGGGCCCAGCCAAAAATCATAATCTACGCCTTCCGGTACTGGAGTCACAGGCTTAATCAAGTTGCCAAGTCCATAATTAAAGTTTGACCAGATATTCACCTTTCTGATTTTACCGATATAGCCGCTTTTGACCAAATCCTTGGCTTCGATAAAAGCTTGTCCTGATCGCTGTTGCTGACCCACTTGCATGATTCGATTATACTGATTTTTTGCATTGACCATCAAATCACATTCACCTATTGTATTTGCCATAGGTTTTTCAACATACACATCCTTCCCGGCTTGGCAGGCGGCAACAGCGATCAGGCAATGCCAATGGTCGGGAGTTCCGATGATGACTGCATCCAAGTCCTGACGCTCCAGTAAGATTCTGAAATCGGTATAGCGATCCGGTTTTTTGCCTGTGGCCGTTTCCACTTCCTGAATTCTTCGATCGAGCACATTTTGGTCCACATCACAAAGCGCGACACAGTCCACCTCAGGCAATGCAAGGTGATGCCGGAGGATTCCAAAACCCATATTGTTACAGCCGACTAATGCAACCCTAATGCGGTCACTGGGAGCAATTCTTTGTTTGGCTTGGAGGAGTGAAGGTGCTAGCCAAAGACCACCTGCAAGAATCCCGGTGGATTTTAGAAAGTTTCTGCGATTGTTCATGTGGGGTTGATTTTGGGTTTGCATTGATTCTTGAGTTCAAAATACACGAAATTTAAGGCAATAGGAATATGCTCAATAGAAAAGCCTGTAAAAATTCAGTATTTAAAGACAGTATTCCTTTATATGTGAATAAACAGCATTAAACGGTGCATAAGTTGTGTCTTTACAGCTGATTCTTTGGGGAAAAATTGTGGAGAAGTATTTAGTTGTTTTTTTGGATTCAGCAATTATTTATAGCAACTTTAATATATCAAGTAAGAGATAAAAAGTCGGGAATACGACCCCGGATTTAAGTTTGAAAGTTTGAGATCGGGCGCAAAGGGGAATTTATCTTCGGATAGATTTTTGAAACGGATAACCGCAGAAGTGCCAACAAACGATTTGGTTGAATTTGATGAGTTCTTCGGAATGAATCAAATTTTCGCACACAAAGGACTAGGCGTTCATTCGTCAAGTTGAAAGAGGAAACTACAGAAGTGTATAAAGCGAATTCATCAACTGGCAGGAATCCTTCGGGAGGAATGTAATCGGGCACAAAGGAACAGCTGGTTTAGGCTAGTAGTTTGTAACGGATCACCGCAGAAGTGCAAAAACAGATCGGCCTATGAAAGATAGCCTTTATTGGATATCGAGACTCTTGGCATGAATGGTCAAAATCCTTCGGGAAGCGACTGAAACAGGCAGCTGCAGAAATGCGCTACAAGAACTCTCTAATAGGACATGCTCTTAGGAGCGGCAGAGAACATTGAATTTTGACCTGGGTAACTGGGAAAAGCTTCTAACTGTAGCTTGATGCAGTATGAAGACTATGGTCTCCAAATTGTAGACGGGAAGCATTCGCAAGAATTGTTTCCCGTTTTTGTTTTTAGGGGCTGAGAATCGATATTTGGAATAAATTGCCTCTTAATTTTTTTAAGGTTTCTGACTTTTTCAAAACTAAAATCATCTTCCCATTTTTTATTAGAAGTAAAATTGCTGAAATGTTAAACCAATAAATTAGTCAAATACCCTATTGCTATTAGCGTGGTAAAGAAATGAGCCTTTTTCAAAAGTAAATTCAAGAGTTTGAGATTTGACTGTATGGAAATTAGTGCAGGCGCCTTACTGGATAAAAAAAAGGCCGTCTCACTTTATAAGACAGCCTCTTCTTGATCAACTTTATTGTAGGTGTTCTTTCAAACCTATCAGTTTAATCCCTTAGAATGATGGGAAATTATTTTTTTAAATAAGCAGAATACATCCAAACTAATTTTTCTTGAGCTCTGACATAATCGCTCATGAGGGCATTGGTCCCTTCGTCCCCAGCGTCAGAAGACAATTCAAGAAGTGTGCGCTGTAAGGTGATAATGGTCTTAAATGAGCTTAAAATATTTGATACCGCCTGCTGCCCGTCGGATACCTCATTGCTTTCCTGTATGCTGGAAATAGTTTTATAGTACGAATATTTATGATTTGGAGAATGACCCAGCGTTAAAATTCGCTCAGCTACTTCGTCGATTTTAATAAGCAATTCATTGTAAAGCTCTTCAAACTTTACGTGCAGTTCGAAGAATTTTTCTCCCTGTATATTCCAGTGATATCCTCTTGTGTTTTGATAAAAAATAGAATAATTAGCAAGAAGCTCATCTAGTTTACTCGCTAGTTCTGCGGACTTAGTTGTATCTAGACCTATTGAATTTAAGTTTTCCATAATACTAATTTAAGTATAAAGTTCTCTTATGATTGGCTATTAACTGTTAATAGTCAGTAGTTATAACAAGCTTTAGACTTAATAGTTATTTATTATTGTGATTAATAGACCAATTTTTGAAGGCTCTAACCAAATAGAGTGGGGTACTAAGTGGTTTATTTCATGGCTATCCCTTTCTCGAGTATCCAATAAGTTGTGATTTGGCATTAATTAAAAATAAATAATTCCAGGATAGAATGTTCTGCTGTTTTTGGTGCTTAATCATATCAAGCTGTCATGTTCCAATTCATTCTAAAAAGTCCTTGAGCGAGGGGTATGAGATGAACGAGCCGGTTTATTAATCACCTATTTCAATGCTCGGATTGTGGGTGGAAATTTTCAGCAATAGCTTTTTTTGTTGTCCAATCCCAAAGAACAATATTCCATTCTTGAAATTCATCTTGGAATGTATGGATGATTTCAAAACCTACACGGAGGTGTGCTCTAATTGAGCGGCTGTTGGTCGTCACTATTTCTGTGATTGCGAAATCATATTCTTCTTCGAAAATCTTTCGGTATTCAGCGAACATCTCATCAATTAAACCCAATCCACGAAATTCCTTTCCTACACAAACTTGCCCAACGATTAGGTAATTTGAATCTCGAATTTCTTTTCCGGAGTAGGTGATTTGATCGATCTGCTCAAACATGGGTTTCAGCATCGGGACGGTCTCTCGAAGCGACTTGCTCATCGCCAGAAGATAGCCCACAACCTTTTCCTCCTCCTTTAAGATCAATTGAGGGGCATACTTAGAAAAATTTTGTAGATCTGATAATTGATGCGAAACCATCACGAACCCCTGATCAAATTTTTCTTCTTCTGATACGTTTTGTGCTAGATTTTTTCTTTGCAGAAGTAGGATTGCTTCTAGATCAGATTGTGTGTTTGCGGCGCAAATTATTGCCATGGGGAGCAAATTGGGGGATGAAACAAACGAGTTAAAATTTATTTTCTACTTTTTAATCTTTAAAGAATCCAACGATAAATTTAACCTAAGTATATATTCCAAAGACCTTGTAGAAAATTATGTTTTATGTGTATCCTCTTAACCTCACATATGTGTTTTGATTTAATGCTGGAGGTTCAAATTTTGCAACTCCACCTTTTTTTAAGGGGACAAAGGGAATTTTTGTGGCTACAACCAAACATAATTCTTTTATGAGCAATCATGCGGATACACAGATTATATTTAATCAAACCTAAATAAGTATATGTGGTAAAAGAAATGTAGCTACTTTGAATCAAATTTTTTATGTTCGATTCGTCTTAGTTTGATAAATCATTTATTCTATGAAATTCAATAAAATCTTCTTTGGGATTTGGGCATTGTTGTTTGTCTTGTTTGCCTATTTGCAGTTCAATGATCCTGATCCTGAAGTTTGGGTTAGTATCTATGGGGTAGCTATCATTTTTTGTCTACTGGGCGTGCGTGGGATATTTCCAAAAATCCCTTTAACCTTGGTTTTAGTACTTTGTGTTTTAGGAGCCATTTACTTCTTTCCTGGAGGGGTAGGAGATTGGGTCTCTCAGGAGTGGGCGCAAAAAGACCTCACCATGAAAACGCAACAAATGGAAGAAAATCGAGAGACCTTTGGACTTCTTACAATAGCAATAGTATTAAGTCCTGCTCTTTGGAAGGCTTGGAAAGCTTAGAAAATCCTAATGCCTAATGCTTAAGCCATTTTGGAATTCTTTCAAAAAATTAGAATTAACTTAATCCTTTCTAATTCAACCCCTAAAAAACCATGAAAAACCTGTTACTCTGCCTGACAGCATTCCTCCTGTCTTTCACAGCTTTTGCACAGCAAAACTCAGATATGAAATCAACCTACTTTGAAGTCCGGAAGTATTATGCCAATGATGGCAAACTTCAAGACCTGCTCAATCGTTTTCAAAATCACACCATGAAGCTGTTTGAAAAGGCAGGTATGGAAAATGTTGCCTACTTCTTACCAGTAGACAATACAGATAATTCTATGACGTATATTCTCGGCTATCCAGATGAGGCTTCCAGAGATAAAATGTGGCAGAGCTTTATGAATGATCCTGAGTGGAAAAAAGCTTACGAAGAATCTCACGTCAATGGGCCATTGGTCAAAAGTGTGGTTGAAACCTTTATGGTGCTTGCCCCGCATTTAAATGATAATCCCAAGCCTATGCCTAGTGGTGCCATCCAAATGCGAACCTATACTTTACTCGACGGGAAAGTGCCAAATATTCAAGCACGATTCCGAGATCATACCCAAGCCCTTTTTGAAAAACAAGGATTGAGAAATTACACCTATTGGATGACTGTACCGAAAGATGGATCACAGCCTAAACTGTTATACCTTCTTGGCTCAAAAGACCAGGTAAGTTTTGAGGCCGGTTTTCAGGCTTTTGTGAAGGATCCAGAATGGATTAAAGCTCGTGATGCTTCTGAAGCTTCTGGGAAAATCGTTGAGAAAGTGGATGCCATAATGTTTAAAACCTTGCCTTTTTCTCCTTTGAAATAATAGTAAGCTTTTATCGCTAACCTTTGAGTCCTGATAGCTATTGGGACTCAATTTTTTTAAACCATATAGTTACACAATAGATGTATTTTTTGTTGGCTTGAATAACCAACTAGATGAAAAGAATTTAAGGACTGGATGAGCAGCAAAGCAGAAAGAATAAGGCCAGTCCAGGGAATGGAGAATAGAGTACTTTGCGATATACCGGCGAAAAAAAGCCCAAACTTCACCTCTTCTATGTTTTCCTTGGTGACCATGTGGTAAAAAACTGCTTTCTTAGTCGATAGCTTTCTTTCCTGTTAAAAAAGTCCTCCATAAAAAAAGCCAACCCCATCCCTGGAATTGGCTCTTATTATTTTATTGATCAATCGATTACTTAGGCATAAAGGTCATTCCTGCTAAGATAAAGGTTCCTGGATCTCCTCCACTCTTGGTTTTACTGGTGACATAGATAGTGTGCATTTTACCATCAACAGTTCCCGTCACAGGCATCACAAACGGTTTGGAATACATCCCTCGCTCATCTGGAGCTATTTGCCCCTGAGTAAAGGTTCCTTCGCCAACTTTAGTACCATTAGGGCTGTCCAGATGAAGTTCGAAGATCACGTCCTCAGTCATGGGCTCTCTGGAAGCTGACATCAACATTACCGACCCTATGTTAGTCAAATCGATATTCTTAATCGCAAAATGCGCTTCTGTTTTTGGAACCATCAATAAATTCATTCCTCCAAAGCTCATTGCTGTATAATCCTTCAAGTTGACTGCATTTGCTAAATCGATCGAATTGTTCATCAGGTAAACTGATTTTGATCCAGATAACGGTTTGATGCCTTCTCCCCCCTGATCTGTGTAGGATGCTGTTAGCACCATTGCTCCTGCAGCAGAAGCTGCCTTGCCTTGAGTAGGATTAATCATGCCAGATGCTGGCAGACTTGGTTTAGCTACTGCTCCATCCAATGATAGGATATAACTGATTAGCGCATTCATTTCTGAAACTTTCAAATTTGGATTAGCTGGCATTACGGTTTCTCCCCATACTCCACCACCACCATTCATGATTTTGGTTCTTAGGTAAGGAATATCCTTATCTGAATATTTTTTAGCAACATCAGTGTAAGCTGGGCCGATGGATGTTTCAGCTTCTTTATGACAAGTTTTACAAGTCAATGAAGAAACCAACGACTTTCCAACCATAGCATCGCTCATTATTTTGTGACCCATATCGGCCTCAGCCATATCGACCCCTTCACTATAATCTGCAGAAACATAAAGTGTACTTAAATCATTTGGCGCGTTCGGATGATCTTTATCAGAAACGGAAACTGAATATGCAACTTGCTTTCCGGGAAAGTAGAAAGACTTATTTCCTTTGATCTCAATGGCTACTACTGGGGCAATGTTTCCAGCGTAGACGCTAGCAACGGTACTTGTTCCAGTTAATCCAGAAGGATCATTTGCAGTTACCTTGACTTCATATTCCCCAATTTCATTGAAAGTATAGCTCAATGATGATTCTGTAGTGGTTTCTATTTTTCCATTTCCTAAGTCCCAAGTATAGGTCAAGGCGTCTTTTTCCGGATCGGATGCAGTTGCTTTGAAAGTAACAGTCAGTGGAGTTTTTCCGGAGGTTTTATCTGCACTGATTGCAGCTACTGATGGGGCTCTATTTCCGCCATTAAAATCAATTCGCGAAAGCCCTGCATCAGGATTTTTGGCGAACCAACCATTTCCGTATTCCAAAATGTACATTCGACCGTCCGGGCCCATTTCCATATCAATCAAAGCATTAAACTTTGTGCCTTGCATAAATGGCTCCATCTTATCAAAATCACCGTTTTCTTTCATTGTCACTGCTTTGATCCATCCTCTGATCCAATCATAAATGAATAGCTTCCCTTCGTAATAATCAGGAAATTTCGTATCTCCTGTATACAGATCAGGGTAATATACCGGACCGGCCATGGCATTTCTTCCGCCTGTTCCTATGGAAGGAAAGTCTGGTGAATCTGCATAAGGATACCAAATAAATGCCGGCTGCGCAGCTGGAAGTTCTTTAATTCCGGTGTTACTCGGAGAGTTGTTTACAGGTTTTGCAGGATCAAAGCCAATTCCTGGTGTACCGCTGACAAACTCAAATTCATGATATGGGTAGTTATTTCCGACAAAATACGGCCAACCGAAGTTGCCAGCCTGTCTAGCCTGATTCACTTCATCGTAGCCTCTTGGACCACGGGTATCTATGCTATCAAGTCTTGCGTCTGGACCAACTTCGCCCCAATAAACCCAACCCTTTTTCTGATCTACAGAGATTCTGTATGGATTTCTGTTTCCTTGTACGAAAATTTCGGGTCTGGTACTGTCAGTGCCAGGTGCATACAAATTTCCTGCAGGAATATCATAGCTTCCATCAGGGTTTACCTTGATTCTAAGGATTTTTCCTCTTAGGTCATTCGAGTTACCGGAAGACCTTCTTGCATCCCATTGTTCTCTGCCTGATCTTCCGTCAAGAGGAGCATAGCCGTTAAGGATATATTGGGAATCACTTTGATTGAAAGGAGTGGAGTTATCACCTGTGGAAAGAAAAAGATTTCCGTCCTTGTCAAAAGCAATGGATCCACCAGTATGGCAGCAAATATTTCTTTGGGAAGCAACATCCAAGATGACTACCTCAGAATTCATATCCCAAGTATCATTCTTAAAAGTAAAGCGAGAAAGTCTATTCACCGATTCATCCCCTGTAGGAGCATAATAAACGAATACAAAACCATTTTCCGCGAAGTTTGGATCTTTCTGGATTCCCATAAGTCCTTCCTCTGCATTCACACCTTTGACGTCCGTTTTCCAATAAACATCCAGTTTGGCTATTTCCTTCACTTCTTCGGAAGCACCACTGTAAAGCAAGATTTCACCTCTACGCTGAGCGACTAGAATATCTAAGTTTGGAAGAATAGTCATCTCTGTAGGCTCTGTGAATTCCCCTAGGCTAAGACTAGTCTTGCTAAACCGGTTTTCGTCAGGAACATTCCTGGTTTTCGCTTTTGAAAAGTCTAATTCTAAATTGTCACCAATTGCATATTGAATTCCTGCAAGCAAATGCTTCAAGAATAATTCCTCAGTGAAGGACTCATTTGTATGTCCACTTCCAGTATAAAAAGCACGGCCTCCGTCGTAGTCATGATACCAAGCAATGGGATGCTCGCCCATGTCCATTCCACCTTTATAAGAATTTTCGTCCAGGGTCAACAAAACCTTAACATCGGGATTCATTTTCTTATAGCTATACCACTCGTCTGTTCTCTCCCATGGGTTGGGAAGAAATGAGGTGGAAGCATTCGAAGCATCAACCACAGTGATTTGACCTGGTTGAACGTTTGGATTAGGATCGTTGATGCCTGGATGATCTGCGAAATATCCTCCGACTAGCCGATTGTACCATCCCCACTCGTATTCGGTATCAGCGGCAGCATGTATGCCAACAAAGCCTCCACCTGATTGGATGTAACGCTCAAATTCAGCTTCCTGATAATGATTAAGAACATCTGCGGTAGTGCTTAGAAAAATCACAGCGGAATATTGGGTGAGATTCTCGTTTGTAAATAGTTCTGCATTGGTGGTTGTATCCACTGCAAAACCATTTTCTGCCCCCAATTTCTGTATCGCAGCAATGCCTGCAGGAATGGATGCATGATAAAATCCTGCTGTCTTGCTGAAGATCAAAACTTTAGGGTCTCCGGATCGTTTATTTTGACAACTCCAAAGTCCCATAATTGAAATCAAAAGAAACAGGGTGATGTTTCTTAGGTTTTTTTGGAAATTCATAGGTTTAATATTTTGCGGAAATTAGGAAATAAATAGGTTTTCTCTAATAATAAACTGAATTACAGGTAGATTTTAAGGTTAATCGGTCAATTATTTCTCTTTGACACATTAGAAAAAATCATTCCTACGAATTTGCTTGGTTTGTTATGATCGTGGCACCATCTGAGAGAGCTACTTCAATGAACTCTGGCTCAAGCTCAAATTCGAGTTGGTAGCTCGATTTCATTTGTTTTTTGAACTCTTCCAAGAAATCACTTTTCACTAAGTTCAAAGTGCAGCCTCCGAATCCTCCACCCATCATTCGTGAGCCAAGAATGAAGTCCATTTTTTGAGCTTTGTCAGCCAAAAAATCCAATTCTGCACAACTGACCTCAAAATCAACACTCAGACTCGCATGTGAAGCGTTCATTAATTTCCCGAAAGAGACAAGATCTCCATGGTGAAGTAAACCGGAAGCTTCGATGACCCGATGATTTTCTGTGATTACATGTTTTGCTGCTGGAAAAAGTGCTGAGCGGAGAATTTTTCCCACTTTTTCTAAATCAGAATGAGCAATATCTCGAAGCGTCTTGATATCAGGAAATTCACTTTTGAGGAGTAAAACACTTTCCTCACAAGCTTCCCTACGCTTGTTGTAGGCTGAGTCCGCCAAACTGTGTTTGACTTTGCTATTGACCAAAACCAATTGAAAATCGCCGAAGTCGATTGGGATCTCCTTATGTGAATTACTTCTGCAGTCAAGTAAGAGAGCATGAGCCTTTTTTCCAAAAGCGGAGGCATAAGGATCCATAATTCCACAATTGACTCCTGCATAGAGATGCTCTGATTTCTGAGCATATAAAACCAATGATTTTCTGGAAACTTGATAGTCGAAAATCGAAGTAATAGCTGTTCCAATTGCAATCGAGAGAGCCGCTGAAGAAGAAAGACCTGCGCCTACCGGGATAGTACCACCGATGACCATGTCAAAGGGTTGAGGAATAAATCCTGCCTGTTTTAATTGGCTGAGCATTCCCATCACATAGTTTGCCCAATGCCCTTTTTTTGGGGAAATGGAATCTGGAGAAAAAGTGAATTCTTCCTCAAAATCCAGAGAATATATTCTACAATAGTTTACTTGGTTTTTGCCAATAGCTGCATATATTCCTTGGTCAACTGCCGCTGGAAAGACAAATCCTTCTTGGTAATCGGTATGCTCGCCTATAAGATTGATTCTACCTGGTGCAAATGCAATTACAGGCTGACTTTGAAATAAGTCTTGAAATTTACTCCTAATCCTATCCTGCATTAATTGATTGACTTAGTAGATTTTCTTGCTACCAGGGTGGTTTCTAAAACAATGGATATAGGGTCATCGGAGACCACTCCATCCAACTGGTCCAACAGATGACTTACTGCTAATTTTCCCATCTCATAGCCTGGTTGAGAAACCGTGGTAAGTGGAGGTTCGACTACTGCTGAAGTGGGGTTATTGGTGAAACCTGCCAAAGCAATATCCTCAGGAATATGGATTCCAAGACTTTTCCAGTGAGTAAGTACATCAACAGCCAAGGGATCAATCATGCAAAAAACTCCGTCTGGACGCGGGGTCATATCGATAATTTCTTGGGCAACTTTTAGATTGTCTGCTGTAGTTAAGTCTGTGATTTTTATCAGTTCTGACTTTTCCTTTAATCCAAATTCTTTCAGTGCTTTCAGGTAGCCTTCTTTTCGTTTTTTACTAATGTATAGATCCTCAGGTCCAGAGACGTACATAATATTTTTACAGCCAGTTTCGATGAGGTGCTTAGTTACTTGATAGGCTCCTCCCACATCATTAAAGGTGATTTTTGAAACTGGGATTCCTTCGTGGACTCTATCGAAAAGTACGAATGGAATCTCTCGTCTGTACAAGTCATCAAGGTGCTCATAATGATTGGTTTCTCGACTTAGGGAAATTAATAAGGCATCCACCTGTGAGGATACAAGCGTTTTGATATTGGCCTTTTCCTGTTCTAGTGATTCATTGGATTGACAGATCATTACATTATAGCCACGCTTGATGGCATAATCCTGAATACCACTGATGCATGACGCGAAAAAATGAGAAGTGATTTCTGGGACGATAACTCCGAGAATATTGGTACGGCTGATACGAAGACTTTGTGCAAGCAGATTCGGCTGGTAATTCATCTCCTTTGCCATCTCCACGATCTTCCGTTTGGTTTCGATATGGAGTTCAGGAGAATCCTTCAATGCTCTGGAGATGGTAGAAACGGAAACGCCCAACTTTTTTGCGATTTCCTTCATTGTTACCTGATGCCCTTTTTTCATGATCGAATTGATTACAAAACAAACGAATTATTGAGAATTCAAAAACTGCAATCTTTATCCATTGTTTAGATTGCAATAAACATTGAAAATTCTATTATTCCTGGTATATAGTAAATAAAACGGTTTCACCTACAGCTTGCAAGGTTCTCCGATCGATGATTTCCATATCATCTGCATGAGTATGATGATAGTGGCCAAAACCGTAATCTGGAGAGAACTCAACAATGTCGATCATCGGGATATTAGCGTCGCTATTTACGAAAACGTGATCGTCCAAAATCTCTGGTGAATCTCGATTCACGAAAAAATCCCCCTGCCCAATTTGAGCGGCATTATCCCAAACCTTTTTTAAGATTCCTGAAGCATACTTTCTAGAATAGCCTTCTCGAAAAAAACGCGCTCCTTTGGCTCCAACTAGATCTACCAAAATCCCATAATAAGCCGAATAATTCGGTAAATGCTTGTTTTTAGACCAATACTGTGATCCCAAACACCACCAGATTTGCGAATTATCTCGCCTTTCCGCAAATTCAGGTTCGCCATCATCCTCACCATCAAAAAGTATGATGTCAATGCCAACGTCTGGCTTCAACTCCTGTGACCCAATTGATCTTGCGATTTCGAGTAGAACCCCAACGCCTGAGGCTCCATCATTAGCACCATCGATCGGTTCGTCCAATCGATCAGTGTCTTTATCTGCAATTCTTCGACTATCCCAATGCGCTGCCAATAGGATTCTTTTAGTGGCTTGAGGATTATAGGAAGCAATGATATTGCTGAGATCCCAATTTAATCCATCGTAGGTTTTAGCTTCGAAATCCTGTGATTGCACCACAAAATTATAGCCTTCCAATTTTTGGATCAACCAGGTTTTAGTTGCAGTATGTCCCGCTGTTTCGGGTACGCGTGGACCAAAATCCACTTGCTTCTGGATAAATGCATAAGCCGAATCTGGATTGAATTTCGGATAAGGTTTAGCTACCAGCGGTTCAATGAAAGACTCTGCTTTTTTCTCTGGGGAGCTACAAGCTGCCGCAAAAAGCAAAATACCAAGAATCCAAATCCTATTCTTCATATGCCCAGTCAATTTTGTCTTTCATGTCTTTGACCACAAAACCCAATGCCTTCAGACCTGCACGGATTTCGTCCACTTTATCATAATTCCTTGCTGTTTTAGCCTCAGAATAAAGTTTTAAAAGTAGTCCAATCATCCCTTCTTGAGAATCTGACTTCTCTTCGATTAATCCCAAAATATTTTCCACGAAGATGATAAAGGTCTGGATCAATTGATCAAAAACATCTTTGCCTAAGGCTCCAGCACTTAAGTGTCCAGTATAAAGTGAATTTATTTTCTTCAACAAATTAAACAAGTGGCCGATGGCTTGGGCGGTATTGAAATCATCTTCCATAGCCCGATAAGCTGCGGCTATACTCACTTGGATTTGCCTTACTTGCTCTTCATCCATTACCGTATCTACCTCGTCAAAGAGCAGAATTTTAGCAATCCTGAGTCCGTTGACTAATTTCTTATAGCCTTTTTGCGCAGCCTGAAGTGCATCATTGGAGAAATCCAGTGTGGATCGATAGTGGGCTGTCAGGATGAAATACCGAATCGTCATCGGACTATAAGCTTGTTCCAGAAGTTTGTGGCTTCCAGTGAATAGCTCTTGAAGAGTGATAAAATTCCCCAATGACTTGCCCATCTTTTGCCCGTTGATGGTGATCATATTATTATGCATCCAGTAGCGGGCTGGATCTTTATGATTGCAGGCATTTCCCTGAGCGATCTCACATTCGTGATGCGGAAACATTAAGTCCATTCCTCCTCCGTGAATATCAAATTGAGTTCCGAGATACTTCGAACTCATCGCAGTACACTCGAGGTGCCAACCGGGAAATCCAACTCCCCAAGGAGAATCCCACTTCATCAAATGTTCGGCAGAGGCATTTTTCCAAAGTGCAAAGTCGACTGCATTTCGCTTTTCTCCCTGACCATCCAAATCTCGACTTCCACTCATCAATTCATCGATCACTCGTCCAGATAGTCTTCCGTAGGGAGTTATCTCATTGTATTTCAGCGTGTCGAAATAGACAGAGCCATTTACCTCGTAGGCAAGTCCTTCCTTTAGAATCGCTTCAACCAAAGCAATTTGCTCCGGAATATGGCCTGTGGCTCGCGGTTCAATGTTAGGTTTCCAAGTATTGAGTAAAGCCATATCCTTATGGTAAGAATCGGTGTATTGCTGGGCAACTTCCATCGGTTCAAGCTGCTCGAGTTTTGCTCTTTTTGCGATTTTGTCTTCGCCCTCATCAGCATCTCCCGTGAGGTGACCGACATCCGTAATGTTACGAACGTAGCGAACCTTGAAACCCAAATGAGTCAGGTATCTATTGACAGTATCAAAAGTGATCGCCGGCCTACCATGTCCCAAATGTGCGTCTCCATAGACTGTTGGCCCGCAGACATATAGTCCAACGAATGGAGGATTAATGGCTTTAAAATCTTCTTTCGATCTGGAAAGGGTATTGTATAGCTTAAGTTGATGCGGTTTCATAGGATGAATAAATACGAAGCACAAAGTGCCAAATGCGGTTAAAATCCGATTTTGATTCAGTCTGCAAAATAGTGGATTCGTATGGGGAAATGAAAGGAAAAGACTGTTAAGAACCGAATAGCTAGAACAGTGGTTTTTTTTGGTGCAAAATGAGTTCTTAAAACTCACTTTTCGGTTTAAAAAAAATACCCTCGAGCTCCGATATATTTGGGACTCAAAGATCTTGATAATTATGTCCTTTGAGGTTTTCAGAACCTCAAAGGTCTTAAATAAAACAAAACCTTTGAGGCCAAAAAGAGGCCTCGTAGGTTGTTGCTCAAATCAATGCTTAAAGTGTCTCACTCCCGTCATCACCATAGCTATTCCATTTGCATCGCAATAGTTTATGCTGTCCTGATCCTTGATTGAGCCTCCAGGCTGAACTACCGCCGTGATTCCAGCCTCATGAGCGATCTCCACACAATCCGGGAAAGGGAAGAAGGCATCAGAAGCCATCACAGCTCCATTTAAGTCAAAACCAAAGGCCTTTGCTTTATCAATAGCTTGGCGCAAAGCATCCACACGTGATGTTTGACCCACACCGCTTGAGAAAAGTTGAGTATCGTTAGATAGGATGATCGTGTTTGATTTGGTGTGCTTACAGATTTTTGCTGCAAAAACTAATGCGTCTTGCTCAGCTTCAGTTGGCTTTTTTTTCGTAGCAACCTTGAAATCAGCTTTCGTTTCCGTTGCCAAATCCTTATCCTGCTCGATTACTCCATTGAGTAAGGTTTTCATCATCCTAGTACCTGGAAGTTCCATTTTCTGAATCAAAAGGATTCTGTTTTTCTTGCCTTTCAATACCGTTAAAGCATCTTCCGTAAAAGCAGGGGCGATCAAAACTTCGAAGAACAACGAATGCATCTCTTCAGCTGCTTCTTTGTCTACGGTTTGGTTGGTGATCAAAACCCCGCCAAAAGCCGAAGTGGTATCTGCTGCAAATGCTTTTTGGTAGGCGGCCTTGACGGTTGGTGCCAAAGCTACACCGCAAGCATTGGTATGTTTTAAGATTGCAAATGCCGTTTCACCGTTGAATTCGGCAATAAGGTTTACTGCAGCATCAACATCTACAAGGTTATTGTAGGAAAGTTCTTTGCCATTCAACTGATCGAAAAGTGCTTCCAAGTCTCCAAAGAAATGTGCCGACTGATGCGGGTTTTCCCCATAGCGAAGGGCTTTGGATTTGTTTTCAGACACTTTCAAAGAAGGGATATTTTCCGCCTGATTGAAGTAGTTGAAAATATGAGTATCATAATGTGAGGATACTTGAAATGCTTGAGCAGCGAAATAACGTCTGTCTTCCATTGTCGATCCACCATCTTGAGCAGTTAATTTTTCCTCTAATTCGGAGTATTGATCCTTTGATGCGATGATGATTACATCTTTAAAATTCTTTGCAGCAGCTCGGATCAAAGAAATTCCTCCAATGTCAATTTTCTCAATACTATCAGCTTCGGAAGCTCCAGAGGCTACAGTTTCCTCAAAAGGATATAAATCTACGATCACTAAGTCAATTGCTGGAATATCGTACTCGGTTGCTTGAGCTAGATCGCCTTCATTATCTCTTCGATACAATATTCCGCCAAATACTTTTGGATGGAGTGTCTTCACCCGACCACCAAAAATGGAAGGATAACTGGTCAATTCTTCTACTGGGATGACTTCAGCTCCTTGTTCTTCGATGAATTTCTGAGTACCGCCGGTTGAGTAGATTTTTACCCCGTGCTGCTTCAGAAGAGCGATTATTGGTTCAAGATTGTCTTTATAATAGACTGAAATTAAAGCAGATTGTATTTTTTTGAGGGCCATTTGGTAATGGATTGGTTTGAAAATCTAGTAGATTGCAAAGGTAAGAAAAAAGCTTGGAAGCGAGTTGGAAAATTCATTGTCAAATGCGCCCTATTGACTAAGCATAAAAGACCATCCGTCTTAGATCAACTCCAGTAATCAATAATATGCAGATGATCCACGCTTAGGAAATAAATCCAAGGATTACTCGCTAAGTAAGTAAATTCAACTACTGAAAATTCTCTCGAAAGTTTAGCTGTAGTTAAGTCGTTTGATAAAGTAGCATAAAGACTACTAAAAAAGATAAAAAACATCCAATCATTTATTCCATGAGTTGAATAAAATAGTCTGGCCATTAAATCTTTATCATAGACGTCAGAAATAGTATTGTGAAGCATCCAATTTGTCCAAAAAAGGCCATAAAAAATTTTTTTTGATGGCAAATACTCCGCATGTCAATATACTTTAGGGTAATTTTTTGCGACGGATAGGTGCGCTAATCACCAAATTAGAATCATAACTAACCCAAAGCTCTATATGGCGCTGGGATCAAATTCGGAGATTGTGGAATTAGTAAATAATCTTCAAAACATCAAAACTGACATATTCATTAATCCTGCAATTATAAATCCTGTAGTGATTGTTTTGTCTTTAAGCTTCATTCTTTGGTTAATCACATAATTTAAGTGGATTTCGAGCCTGCCTAAAATCAAATTTGTCCAACAAACTTTAAAAAGACTTTTTTGTGAAGTTCAAGATCCATGTTTGGCGAAAGTGATGCCCGGACGATGTAATCCTTATCACCCTCTTTTGTAGTCCCTTGGGTAGATGTCGCAGGTATGGTCCAGTAACATCCCTTTAACTGCCCATAACTCACACAGAACTTACTTTCATTAGGAATTTCTGTAATCATCAAATTGATTAATTTCAGATTTAACACTCTTTTGTGGGCTTCTTTTTCCTCGTTAGTATTTCCCTCGGTAGGAAGATCTAATGAAAAAACGGAAGGTGTAAATCCTTCTTGGGCTAATTCTTCTGAGACAAAATTGATTTTTGCGGTTGGTAAAGTCTTCTTAATGAAGTTGACGAATTCACGTGTATTCTCGTAAGCATCTATTATCCGTTGATTCATAGATGGTAATTGTCTGGCTAATATTTCCATTTGGAGAGCTGTAGCCTCATTATCACAAAGCCGTAGATGGAGTTCTATTTTCCCCATCAATGTTTCCGCTTCCTTATTTGCAACACAATATCCAGCAGTACATTCTCCACCACTTGGAAATTTTGATCCACTCGCATATGAAATGGCCCTAATGGTTGAGAGGATTCCATTTTCACTTAAAAATTGCACGTTAGGACAGAAAGTCTGATCTAAAATAAAAACTGGATCAACCGCAATTTCACCTGTGCTGGTATGACGTACTTTGCCTAAAACTGCCTTTAAGTTGATTAGATCTGGAACCTCAACACGGGGGTTTGTTGGGATTTCAGCAATTATGTAGGGAATAGCATCTTGCTTAGCAATTTGATCTAAAACAAGATCAATGCTTTGAACCATATCATTACCGCCATCAACCGCCAAATCCACCACTTCCACATTATCAAGGCAAGCAGCAACTCGTCTTGCCTGGTCATTTGTTCCGCCATAGCAATTGGGAGGGACGATAAACTTGATCGCTTTAGCTTTATGGTTTTCTTGCGCATCGTGAATCAGCCCCATCATAATCGCATACTGAATAGAGAGACCGCTAGAAGCAACTAATGGCTTTATATTAGTACCTGTAATGGCTTTAATAGAATCTAAGACAGATTTTTTATCGCCTTCGTCCAGATAGTTTTTCTTAGGATCAACAGAAGATTTTCCTACTAGACTTTGCAAAGCAGTAAGACAATCAGCTGGCGTCATTGCGATGGTCTCCCTTCTCCTAACATGCTGAATATTTGAGATGTAACTTTCATTCGCTTCCCCATTTACGACCAGAATACTTCCTAGGGAAGGAATCAAACTGATAAAAAAGTCAATCCCGATAGCCATCGGAACCGGGCTGAGATTTAGACTGCCTATTTCTGCAGATTCTGAAATGAAAATGGTACTTCCCTTAAATGCAGGAATCTCTTCTGATTTCTCAACCTGCTTCAAATCAAATTTATAACCGTAAACATTCCTTAGCACTTCACCATCAAAATAATCTGGCAATTCGCCAGTATAAATGATTTGCGTGTTTTTATTATCCAAGGAGTTTTTCCGCAGAACTGCCAAAATAGGAGCCGTCTGAGATGAAAAACTGATTACATTTTCTACTTTCAGGCTATTTAAGTGAGCAATTGCCCATTCTAGTACACAAGATAGTGGATGCCCTAACCGGATATAGTCGTAAGCAGTCGGTAAATTAGTTAGTGCCGAAGAGTCAGAAGAATTGTTAGAATACAAGGTTTCAAACTGGTCTAAGAATTGTGTTTTGGCCAATTTCTCCTCATAAATATCTAGTCGATGGGTAGTTAGACTCAACCAAGACTTTGGCATATTCGCTAATACAGCTTTAATATAACTGAGTATTTTAGTGTCTTTCATTTTTGAACCTAATGCTAGGCTGGTTTTATAAATCAATGATTTTTTTTAGAAGTGTCAAAAGCCATTTTGGTTAGTGAGATCTCAAGGGCTTAGGTAGGACAAGTTCGGTATGTCGATGCTGATTCATACTCCGCCTACCGCAAGATGATGTATTGTAATAGCTTCATTTTAGGCAACCAAGGCGTATTAGCTAGAGCCGAAATGAATAGCAACGAAGGCGAAGGTAGCCTAAAAAGAGGATCGTTCCAACCGATGAAATGTGAAGCATTGATGCCCATCGTTGAATTTAAATACCCGCTGAATAAAGTCCCATCAGCGTGGAGGCAATCCGGAACCTGATGAAGGAAGCCTCGTATCGTGTAAACTTTCGGAAGAGGTCATGCCTGCCTTTGGTAGCAGGTAGACATCCCAAAAAGCGATGAAATAATTACTGGTACACTTGCGCAAATACATGTTATGCTACTAGTTTTGGCAACAGTCCGATGTTAGTAAAACAATTTTGCTTTGTCGGTAAATCCCTCAAATACTGGTTTTAGAAAATTCCGTTCGTAACTCACGATGCATTTGGTGTCTATCGCATATTGAAATGCTTCTTGGCATCTGGATGAATTTTGTATTTCGTTTCGATAAGTTTCATAGGCTGTTAATGACGCAAAGGAAAAGGAAGCATACCCGACATTATTTGCGCCCTCGTGAGGCAACAAATAGCCATGATGTAGTCCGCCCATTTCATTTATTAAGTCGATCCAAAGTTTCCCATAATGTTCGAACTCTACCACTTTGGCTGGATCTATTATATATTTTAAAAAACAAGTTATCATGATTTCAAATGATCAAATTTTGGAAAGTTGATGGATTACTGGTGTTGGGATAAGGGTCGGCTCTTTGGTGAAGTTGGCGTTTGACATCGCAAAGTTGATTCATAGAACTATTTTTTCGATTTCGGGATAAGATTATCCGCATACATCTGAATCCATTTTTCTACACTTATCTTTTTCATTAATTCAGCAATGAGTTTATAAGGAATTTTATCCAAGTTCTTAAATCGGATACAACTTTTTCCCATATCCAGTTTTTGATCACAGTGCTTGGGATATTCTGTTACGAACCATTTCAATAATTCAGGATTAGAATAAATACCCATGTGGTAAAAATTAATAGAATTTTTTTTGCGAGGCAATTCCCGCAAATGGGAGCGGCTCACTCGGCTTACAATGATAACCAGAAGGATAAAGTGTAAGCGGAACTACATAACCCAACCCACCATAGCTAATGGCTGCCTCAAATCCTTTGGGGAGATTTTTTAAGATGACTTCATGTAGTTTGTGAAATGGTTCTAATCTTTCCTCAGGAAGATTGATCAGAATATCTTCTACTGTTTTTCCGACTGCTTTCAACTATTTTGGATTTATCGTTTGTTATTCTCGGTATTGAATTTTTCAGTGGTTGCTAACCTATGTCTCTTTTTTCTCTTTCGTAATGTACTCTATGCTTAACCCCATTTCCAATTAAGGAAATTCCGCTATTGAAAACCACTAAGGCTGCGGTTCCCCACCAAAACCAGGTTGAAGTTTCATCGCCACTTATTTTAATAGCAAGCGCTTCTCCAAATAAGGATAGGCCTGCTCCTGTAGCTACTAGGCCAGAAATGCTGTAAATCAACCAGAATTTAAAATGCTTTTTCATTGGTAGTCAAAGAAAATTACTTGCTTTTATGCAGGTTTAATGAGCTATAACGTGATTCGGCTTGGAGGCGGCGGGCCTTCGGAGACATTCTATTTCAGCCCACTCGTAAATTCTTAAAGTTCTTGATTTTCATATTTACTCGGAACCGCCCGCTGTATCCAAGGTGATGTTGGACTCAGTTCTTTATTAGGTTTACTATCAGTTTAATCATCAAATCCCTTTGCTCAGGTAAACTTTGCGCTACTGCTAATGCAAGAGCTACCAATGTATTTTCATTGATTTTTCTTATTCCTCTTTTATCCATATGATAACTGTTCTGTTCAAGAAACCATACAAAGAGAAATGAACCAATTCTTTTGTTACCATCGCTGAAGGCGTGACCTTTAATAACTGAATATAGCAATTGTGCTGCCTGCTCTTCAATGGTTGGATATGCCAACTCTCCAAAAACCGTTTGAGAGATACTTCCCAATATTCCTCTGAATGAATCATCTTTCTCGTTTCCAAAAAGCTCTCCCGCTTCTCCTTTTTGAATCAATTCGCTCTTTAAATGGTGAATGGCTTTCCTAACATCATCGTAATTGATGACATAAATTATTTCTTTTGAAAGATGGTCGAGCTGAAGTTCGTCAGAATCATATCTATTGAGCAATTCGAACGATTTGGAATATGTTGAAATAATATCCAAAAACCCTTCTGTCAATACTTTTTGTGACTCAAACGTTCTTTCCCTTAAAATATCAAGCTGGTTTTCTAGCTGCATAATTTTTTGACCTTGCTTGGTCAGCAATTCGCTGTTGATGGCATAACCTTTGACTAAATAATCTTTGAGTCTATGGGTTGCCCACTTTCTGAACTCAATCCCAACAGGTGATTTTACCCGGTATCCAACTGAGATCACTACATCCAAATTGTAAGCTGAAACTGTCCTTTTTACCTTTCTTTCTCCTTCCTTTTGAACTTGGCGAAAATTCCGCCAAGTTGAATCCTTTTCCAACTCTCCCTCTTTGTAAATATTTCGGATGTGCTCACCAATCGTCCTTCTAGCTTTACCGAATAACTCAACAAGCTGCTGTTCGGTAACCCATACCGTATCGTGCTCCCCATCCAAAATGATTTCAAATTCATTATTCCCTTGGGAAGGTTTGAAAACCACTATTTCAGAATTGAAGTCAACTGTTTCCATGTAGGAAGATAAAATATTTTGATAAAAATATTAGTTTATTGTTTCAAAAAACCTCTGATCCAATTTCCTTTTTATTGATTCTCTGAGAAAGTTTTTTCTTCTGGACATAGGCCGAATCGTCAACTTGATGAGATTGCGTGATGATTTGAGTATATCCTCTCCCCATTGGTCCATAGCCAATTGCATTATCTGTGATTTCAGCTTTTGTTTCTACAGTTTTCGTCCACGGAGCAAATGACATTTCAAAATTATTCCATGCTAGGTATAGAAATACTCCAACCCCTAATATTCCGATTATCCAAGGATTCTGCTTTGCCATTTTAGAATTGATTCCAACGGTGAGTATATGAAAAGTTGCGAGTTTGAAATCGTAATTTTTGATGTTTAAATTTATGTTTTTTATATTAAGAAACATTTTATTTTACTGAGATCAGCAATTTTTTATATACTATGTTGGT